>CAYLWP010000040.1:0-17572 GCA_964387365.1 uncultured Roseburia sp.
TGACGAAAAAAAGGAGCGTGAAAAAATGATTTCTCATTTTTTCACAGCCCCTTTTAAAATACAATCTTATTTATCTTCTTTCTTAGGCTTAACAAAGAATAAGCTTAAGAGAAGTGCAATAACATAAAGTACGATTGTTACATAAAGTACTGTCTGATATCCAACAGGATTTACCTCATAATGATCAATGGTAACTGTCTCACCAAAGTGATTTACAATCCAGGTGGCAAGCTGGTTACCTGTAAGACCTGCAAATCCCCATGCTGATAAGGTAATACCATGAATGGTACTGATGCTTCCCATTCCGTAGTGATCGGAAAGTAAGGTAGGTACATTAGAGAAGCCTCCGCCGTAGCCTGCGTTAATTGCCATAATTAATACAAGAACAAGAACAGTTAATCCCATGTTACCGGCACCGTTCTTGATACCGCCTGTTAAGATAACAAGTCCGGTAAGTACGATAGAAACAACGAAGATAATCTTGTAAACAGAGTTTCTGTCCTTCATGGAATCAGCCCATGCAGATAAGCCTAAACGTCCTGCTGCATTGAAGATAGCAGAACAGGTAGAGATAATACCTACGAATGCTGCAAGGCCAAGACACTTAACGATTGACTTCTCCTGAGAGATTAATGCCAAACCACAGGTAATGTTGATGTAGAACATTAACCAGATACCAACGTAGTTAGTAATTGGTCTTGTCTTGAGAGTTTCCATAATACTTGGAGTCTTTTCAGACTTATCAGGCTCATGCCATCCATCCGGCTTTTTTAATAATAAATGTCCAACGAACATCATTACAAAGTAAACACATGCAAGGATGAGGAACATCTGCCAGATTCCGTTTACACCAAGTCCCTTAAGCATAGCTTCCATGATAGGGCTTGCGATGGCCTTAGCAGCACCGAAGCCTGCTACAGCAAGACCGGTTGCAAGACCTTTATTGTCCGGGAACCAAAGCATAAGAGTCTTAACAGGAGAAAGATAACCTGTACCAAGACCGATTCCCATGATTAATCCGTAGCAAAGGTAGATACCAACAAGTGCTATTGTGCTGCCCTTGTGTAAACCACCGTAATAAATGAATCCGCCTGTACCTGCCATACCAACTGCAAAACAGATAGTTGCGAGTAAGGAAGACTTGTGAATGTCCTTCTCAACAATGTTTCCTAAGAATGCAGCTGACATTCCGAGGAAGAAGATTGCAAAGCTGAAAGCCCATTCTGTTGCGCTCTTTGTATGTCCGATATAATCAGCGATTTCCTGGCTGAAAATAGACCAGCAATAAACGGTACCGATGCTGCAGTGAAGTAATAATGCAGGGATTGCGGCTCTGATCCATCTGTTGGTGCGCCAGCCACCTTTTTTTTGTGTGTTGTCACTCATAATTCCTATGTCCTTTCTGAAATTGTTCTTTGGTGTTTTCTTATAAATAGGAAAATTATGCTGTTCTGTAAACCATGATAATAAAGAAAGAACAGTCATACCCATAACCTTATACATCCTAGCATAAAAGAACAGTATTTGCAATAAAAGTCGAAAAGAAATGAAATCTTTCGTAAAAAAGTATAAAGTAAAAAGAAAATAATGCGCATAACGCAACATACGCAACAAAATTAACAAATGCATATTGCAACAGGCGGACTGATATGATAACATACATGTAACCATGATGATAAAGTGAAAGGATGCCGGGAGTGCAAGCAGTTTTGTGCTTCCGACATCCTGAAATAGAGAGGAAAGGGGCGTAGGGAAGGTGCATGATAAGGAATTGTGCGAGCTGATAGGGCAAAGGATAAAGCAAAGAAGAAATGAGCTGCATCTGGGACAGCAGTATCTTGCAGAGAAAATGGACGTGAATAAGTCCACGATTCAAAGATATGAAGCGGGAACTATTGATAATTCCAAGAAGCTGGTTCTGGAAGGACTTTCAGAGGCACTGCATGTTACACCGGAATGGCTGAAGGGCGAGACAGAAGAATACGAAACTGATATCACGGATAAGCGCGAGCTGCAGATTGGCGATGCGATGACGGATATCCTTCATGAGATACATCTGATTCATCAGGATATGAAGGATGAGGAGCTGAATTTTTCCAAGGATTTACTACTTCTGATGCTTCGGGAATATATGAATTTTGTACAGAATTTTAAAACCGCCAATGAAAAATACGGAAAGCCGGGCGGAAAGGAAGAACTGGCAAAAACAGCCGGCTTTGCGTCAGAGGCTGAAATGAATGAGGTGCTTTTTTTAAAGCAGATTCATCAGACAACGGATACCTTCCATGAAATCAGGGATATTCTTAAGAATTATGCAAGGGAACCGCAGGCTGCAAAGCATCGTATGAGGTATCTGGTAAATGAGTATTCACACAGCAGGGATAGGGCAGTGAAGTAAAAATATGAGGTTGAGAGAAAGGAAATATGTGAAGGATGAATAAACATTATTATACGCCGGCAGAGGTTTTGGACGTTAATATGGCAGCCGGAGAAGAGAAGGTACAGCTTCCTGTTTATAAATTGCTGTTACTTGGTATTATGGCAGGGGCATTTGTCTCTTTTGGAGCCGTGGCAAGCAGTACCGCAGTGCAGGGAGTAACGAACTTTGGTACGGCAAGGCTCATCGCAGGCTGTATTTTCCCGGTTGGATTGATGATGATTACATTTGCGGGCGGCGAATTGATTACAAGTAATTGCATGCTGGCTGCCGGTGTGATGGATAAAAAATTTAGTGCTTTGACAATGATTAGAACGCTTGTCAGCCTTTATATAGGCAATCTTCTTGGTGCAATCGTGATTGCGATATTGGTATATTTCAGTAATATTCTTAATCATGTAGACGGAGCACTCGGCGCGTATGCGATACAGACGGCGTACACGAAGGCAACTCTGACACCCGTAGCGGCGGTTTGTTCCGGTATCTTATGTAATATCCTTGTGTGTGTTGCTTCCTTAAAGGCAATCGCTTCCAAGGACATTGCGGGCAAGGTATGGGCTCTGTTTTTTTCGATTATGTTATTTGTTGTCAGCGGATTTGAGCATTGTGTTGCCGATATGTATTATCTGGTTATGGGCATTATCGCGGCAACAAATGAAACCTTTGTTGCAAAGGCAGAGGAGCTATATGGTCTGACTGCGGCACAGATTGATGCAACAATTAACATTGGGGGCTTTTTTTCTAATCAGATTCCTGTTACAATAGGTAATATCATAGGCGGTATGGTATTTGTAGCACTGCCGATTTTTGTGATTCACAAGGGTAAGGTATGTAATAAGTAAGAATTTATTTATGCGTAGCTTTATGCAGCGCTGGAAAGGCAGGAATCATTATGCAGAATCAGATGACTTTGGATCAAATGGTAGAATATGTGGCAACTTGTCCGGTATGCGGCGGATATGTTATGGTGTTTAACACACAGACACAGGATTTTGCCTGCACCTGTTGTAAACGTGTCTGGCTGGACGGCGCAGTGAAAATAAAGGGAATCTATGAATAGGGTATAAGGGAATGAATGACAGACTAACCAGAAATGACATTAAAAAAATGGAAGAAGAGATTGAACATCGTAAGCTTGTAATCAGAAAGGAAGCCTTGGAGCAGGTAAAGGAAGCAAGAGCGCAGGGCGACCTGAGTGAGAACTTTGAATACTATGCGGCGAAAAAGTATAAGAATCAGAACGAAAGTCGTATCCGTTATCTGGAGCGGATGATTAAAACGGCGGAAATCATTGAGGACGATGCAAAAGAGGATGAAATCGGTCTGAATAAGACTGTTGAAGTGCAGCTTGCAGAGGATGGAACAACGGAAGTTTACCGACTGGTTACCACCATCAGAAACAATCCGTTACAGGGATTAATCAGCATTGAGTCCCCGATTGCAAAGGCACTGCTTGGTCATAAGGAAGGTGACCGGGTTCATGTGCAGGTTAATGACAGCTTCGGATATGATGTTATTGTGAAAAAGGTAGAGAATACTCCGGATGATGATTCGATAGAAATCAGGAAGTTTTAGAATGTGAGAACGCAAGGAGCTGAGAAAGTGAGAAAATTATTTTTTCATGCTCCTTTTTTTGGTTATCCGGCGAAGAGTGGCTCTGAATAGTTACACTTATGTTAGGGAGAGAGTATATTGAAAAAGACTGTTTATATCTTATTATTATGTGTATTATTGATTGGCGGCTGTGCTAAAAAAGAAAAAATATATGAGACGTTAGGTGAGCTTTCCTATGATAAAAACCGTAGTGGTGACAATACGGTTTATCTGGTGGAGGATGACAGATATGTGCCGTTTCTTGTATTGACGGATGAATATAACGATACGGAAAATGCCCTATTGCTTCGCAAGAATTTATTGGATGACCCGATGTTTTTTAATGAAGGCAACGGTTATGATGACGGAATTACAACGGAGTACAATTCTGCGTATTATGCAGAGACAATCGCGGATTTATACTTAACTACCGGGTATCCGGAACGAATTGCCGTTAGGGACAGTATTGTTCCTGTTACGATTGAGATTACTGACAGAGCGCGTGAAAATACGGAAGCAATCGAACGTAAGGTATTTCTGCTATCGGCAACGGAAGTCGGAGATTACATTGAATATTCCATGGAAAAGGAAGGGGAGCCGTTAGCTTTTTTTAAAGATTATGAAAATAAAAAAGCATACACGGATGCCGGAGAGGCCGGTAACTGGTGGTTGAGAACGAGATCACTGACGTACAGAACTATGACATATACGATAGGATATAACATAACACTTGGAATGGCAGATACGAATCATAATGCCAATTACTTGCGCCCGGCTTTCTGTCTGCCTAATGATATGGCTGTACAGCAAAGGGAAGTGGATGGGCAGATGGTATATATTGTAGAATAGGGAAGTAAAAAAATCACGCGAAAGCGTTTTATATAAATAATTCATACATATGAGGAGAGACGTAAATGAGAAGGAGATGGAGAAGTGTCTTAAGTCTGGCACTGGTAGCTCTTTTGCTGTTTACAAACAATGCGTTTGTAACAACAGCAGAGGAATTACAGAGGGAAGTTATTGAAGAGACTGTTGAGAGTGAGGTTGAACTTGCGGAAGAAGTATCTGAAATGACGGAAGCAAGTGTGGAAACTGTCAGTGAGGAAGCGCCTACAGAGGTAACGACAGTTGAAGAGAGTGAGAGTATTGCAACAGAAGCAGCAACAGAGGAAGTTGTAACGACAGAAGCGGTTGAGGAAGAGACTGTTACGGAAGAAACTACAACAGAGGACGTAACAAGCGAGATAACTACCGAAGAGATTACAACGGAAGAGACTGTTACTGAGGAAATAACAACCGAGGAGGTAGTAACGGAAGAAATAACAACCGAGGAAATTACCGAGGAAATTACAGAGGAAGCGACGACGGAACAGATTGATTTGTCTGAGTTTGGTGACTGGATTCCGGAGGACGAGATGCCGGATAACGAGGGACACGCACCGGAAGTTGCAATGTTTCGACTTGCAAGAAATATTGTGCCGGAGGATGGAGACCGTTATACCGTGCTGGTAATTGACGTATCCGGAAGTATGCGTGGTACACCGATGCAGGTTGCCAAGCAGGCAGCATCAAAGTTTTGCGAATCCGTATTACAGGCAGAGGGAACGAATTATGTAGCGCTGGTAAGCTATGATAATTACAGCTACGTTGGCTGCAATTTTACCAATGATTTGGATTCCTTACAGAGTGCAATTGATGTTCTGTATGCAAATGGCGGAACCAATATAGCAACAGCACTGGACCGTGCCGGAGGTCTTTTGGAGACCGTTACGAATGAAGAGGCAACAAAGAATATCGTACTTCTTTCGGACGGATTACCGGAGCATGGTATTTTTACAAGGGATGGTAAATATAGTCGTACGGATCATTCATATTCTTATGGATATGCAAACACCGCATATAATGAAGCGATTGCATTACATGAGAGTACTTATCTTTATACCCTTGGATTTTTCCATTCTTTAAGAGGTGTAAATCTTGAGTTCGGACAGCGTTTTATGAAGGATATCCAGAATGCAGGCTATTATGAGGTAACAGATGCATCTAAGCTGGAATTTACTTTTGGAGAAATTGCAGAAGAAATCAAAGCGCTTAAGAAAACAGGAACATTCAAGTATTCTTCTGATATTAAGAAGGAACATAAAGATTATACAGCTACTTATTATTATGATGATGCGTATTTTACCAAGTCTGCGTATGACTATAACAGCAGTCTTGCTACCATGTCTATCTGCCTTGCCATGTCTGCATTCGGAAGTAATGAGACAAGACAGGGAGAAGAGTTGGGAACACTGGGAAAAGATTATGCGACTTACAGCCGAAATGTTGAAGCTTTATTAACCGATGTCGGTTTTGAACAGATACAAACAAATGAATACTTCAACGCGAAACCGGAAATGGATTCCATTGGAGTCATTGCTGCAAATAAAAAGCTTAAGAGTGGTGAAAAAACATATACTCTGATAGCCGTGGCGGTACGTGGCGCAGGCTATGAAGCTGAGTGGTCAAGTAACTTGACGCTTGGCACATATGGTGAACATCAGGGATTCAAGGAAGCAAAGGAAAATGTACTTGCCTTCCTTGGTGACTATATTGAACAGCAGGAAATAACAGGAGATGTCAAGCTTTGGATTACCGGGTACAGTCGTGCAGCGGCAACGACTAATCTGACCGCAGCAGCATTAGATAAGGATGCAAAGGCTTATTTAGGCGAAGCTGTTACCTTAGCGCCGGAGGATTTATACGCATACTGTTTCGAAACACCGATGGGTACCTTGACAACATATGAACCTGATGCAGCGCTTTATCAGAACATTCATAGCAGAATTAATGTAGATGATCCGGTTCCGAAGGTGGCAATGAGTGCATTGGGCTTTGAACATTACGGAAATGTTCAAATTTTCCCGACACCGGCAACAAATTCATTATATGCAAGCACTTATCCGGTGATGAAAGAGCTTTATGAGTCATTAGACAGCACGAAGGAATATACTGTTGACCAGTTTAAAATGAAAAAGATATCAATTACTAATCTTCTGATATCGATGGGGATTCCGGAGCTGCGCCCGTATCTTGATATTATCACAGATGATAATAAGAATAATTGGACACAGGGCGTATATCTTGATAATCTGATGGCGATTCTTTCTAAGGAAATTATAAAAAACAGATATAAGTATGTGACAGAATACCAGGATGATTTAAGAGAGTTATGCAGCATCTATTTTGGAAGTATTTCATCAGATCCGGTAAAAATGGAAAAGTTCAAAGATGCTTTTGTTGATCGTGTGATTTCAAAATTACCTATGCTTATCTATCATTATATTATGCTGGATAATGTAGGTATTCTGGCAACTGTAAAGGGCTGTGTCGTTGATGCGGCAAATGATGCAGGAATCACTGATTATAATGATTGGCAGATAAACGGAATGGTAGCAGGAGTTGTAAAACTGTTAGGTACGATTGCTGTGACTCATCCGAATTATACAGTTACATTGGTACAAAACGCGTCCAATACGCTTGGAGCGGCGCATTATCCTGAACTCTGTTTTGCATGGTTAATGTCATTAGATAAGAATTATACAAGCAATGCCTTTTTCGAAGAGGAAGAAGAGGAAACATCAAACGGCGATTATCGAATCATTCACATTAACTGCCCTGTTGATGTAGAGGTATATGATTCCAAGGAAACTTTAGTAGCTGCAATTGTGAATGATGAGCCACAGGATATTGCAGGTTCCGATATTTTGGCATCTATTACACCAAATGGCGATAAGGAAATCATTCTTCCACCAAATGAAGCTTACACAGTTAAGATTGCGGCAACAGACTGGGGAATAGTAAGCTATGCAATCAAGGAATTCAGCTTTAGAGCAGGCGAAGTAGTAAGAGTGATGAATTACTTTGACATTCCTGTTGAAACAGGTGATGTACTTACAGCCAAGGTTGCAAAGTATTCTGTAGAAACAGTGACAGCAGGAACACGAAACGGAACAGATACAGAGTATCTTCTTTTCGATAAAAACGGTGAGGAACTTGCGCCGGATAAGCAGCTTAAGGGTGACGAAGCAAAGAATGCGTATATTACTGTTGATGTAACGGTAAATGACAGCAAGGGCGGCGTTGCAATCGGCGGAGGAATGGTGCAGGCAGATTCCTATGTCATGGTGCAGGCGGCAACGTTAGAGGGATATACCTTTGATGGCTGGTATGTAAAGGATGCAAAGGTTTCAGATGAAGCAGAATATCGCTTCAGAGCAGGTGAAGATACTACGGTAATGGCGAAGTTCAGCAATCCGAATGCTCCGGAAAATAATCAGCCGGATCAGCCAAATAATGATTCGGATCATAATTCGAACCATAATTCCGATGATGATTCCGATGACGAAGAAAGCAGCAGTTCGACGCCGTCAGGCAGTGCGCCTGTTAAGACTGAGGAGACTCCAAGTGAGCCTGTGACAGAAATCGTAGAAATAGAGGTTCCGCAGGCGGAGGCGCTTCCGCAGCCGGCAGTAACAGTACCGAAGACATCTGTAAACGAGACGGTTGTTTCAGGAGATGTAGTAGACGAGACAGAAGAAGTTTCGGAAGCTACGGAAGAGGCATCGGAAGAAGTTTCAGAAACAGAAGAGGTTACCGAGACGGTTACGGAAGAGGCTGCAGAACAGGAAACAGAAGAAGAAAGTCAGGATATTGTTATTCTTGAGGACGAAGAAACACCGACAACAGATGGAAATTCAAACTTTACTTTATATCTTATTATCCTTATAATAGTTGCTATATTAGCAGGCGGAACCGTGCTATACTTAAAAAATCGTAAGGTAGAAGAAAAGTAGTAATTATGAATTTAATTAATGTAGAAAACATCACAAAATCTTATACAGACAGTTTATTATTTGAAGAGGCATCTTTTTCGGTCAATGAACAGGAAAAGATAGGAATTATCGGCATTAACGGAACGGGAAAGACAACGCTGTTGAAAATGATTGTAGGTCTGGAGGAGCCGGACAAGGGAACGATAACAAGGGCAAATCACATTGTAATCCGTTACCTGTCCCAGCATCCGGTGTTTGACAAGGGGGCTACTGCGTTAGCGTGTGTTATGAAAGATAATTTAACACATGATAATGAATGGTCTTTGGAAAGTGAAGCTAAGTCCATGCTGCAAAGGCTTGGAATTACCGACTATAATCAGCCGGCAGACAATATGTCGGGAGGCCAGAGAAAGCGGCTTGCTTTGGCAAATACCCTGCTTTCACAGGCAGATGTTCTGGTACTGGATGAGCCAACCAACCATTTGGACTCTTCAATGGCAGACTGGCTGGAGGAATACCTGAAGGGATTTAGGGGCGCACTGGTCATGGTAACACATGACCGGTACTTCCTTGATAGTGTTTCCAATCGTATCGTAGAGATTGATAAAGGAAAGACCTACAGCTATCAGACGAATTACTCCGGCTTTTTGGAGCTGAAGGCAGAGCGCGAGGAAATGGCGTTGGCGACAGAACGGAAAAGGCAGAGTATTCTTAGAGTTGAGATTGAGTGGATGAAGCGTGGCGCAAGAGCAAGAAGTACGAAGCAGAAGGCGCATATTCAGCGTTATGAAGCACTTGCGGCACAAAAAGGTCCTACGCAGGATGCAGAGCTTGAGTTGAGCTCTGTTTCTACCAGAATGGGTAAGACTACGGTAGAGCTTAAAGACATTACAAAGAGTTATGACGGAAGAACACTGATTGATCATTTTAACTATATCTTTTTAAAGAATGACAGAATCGGTTTTATCGGCGAAAACGGTTGCGGTAAATCTACGTTAATGAAGATTATCTGTTGTCTGGAGCAGCCGGATGAAGGAGAGGTTATCATTGGTCAGACCATTAAAATAGGATATTACGCGCAGGAAATCCGTACCGACAGGGAAGCAGGGCTTGCCTATATGGATCCGAATATGCGCGTGATTGACTATATTCGTAATACTGCAGAGTATGTACAGACTGTTGATGGTTCGGTTTCTGCTTCGGTTATGCTGGAACGGTTTCTTTTTCCGGCGGAGAAGCAGTATGCACCGCTTGGTAAGCTGTCCGGCGGAGAAAAACGCAGACTGAATCTGCTTCGTGTACTGATGGAAGCGCCGAACGTACTGATTCTTGACGAGCCGACGAATGACCTGGATATTAGCACGCTGACGATTTTAGAGGATTATCTGGATCATTTTGACGGAATTGTAATTACCGTATCACATGACCGCTATTTTCTTGACCGAACGGTACGAAGAATTTTTGCTTTTGAGAATGGCGGAATAAGACAGTATGAGGGCGGTTTTACGGATTATCAGGCTAAAAAGCAGGAGGAAGAAGGTACTTTTGCTGCAGAAAGCAGTAAAAATACAGGAAAGACTTCTGACGATAGCGTAGCAGAGAGTTCTGAGGCAAAGAGACTTAAGTACGTGAAGAATCGACAGGATAAGCTGAAATTCTCTTACAAGGAGCAAAGAGAATACGAAACGATAGATGCGGATATTGCAGCCTTGGAAGAAAGAATAGAGCAGCTGGAACAGGCTCTTGCAGACAATGCGAGAGATTTTGTAAAGCTTAATGAGATTACGAAACAGAAGGAAGAAGCAGAGGCAGCCTTGGAGGAAAAGATGGATCGTTGGGTTTACCTTCAGGAGCTGGCGGAAAGAATCGAGGCACAGGGATGAGTGAAATGAAAAAAGCTCCGCTTATGGAGATACTTGAATTATTTGAAGCGCCGAATGTACCGGTACGTGGTGCTGAGGAAGAGGAAATTGACGAGCCGACCTGGACGGTTGGAACACAGGCAACACCGGAGAGCTTTCCGGGAAACGGACTTGCAGAGCATCCGATGCTGTATATCGGAGAGAGCTGTAACCGTATGTTCATTATCAAAGACGGCAGGATTATCTGGACCTATGATACAGGTAAGGGCTTTGAGTATGATGATATATGGATGAAGAAAAACGGAAATATTGTCTTTTCACGAATGAACTGGGCAGGCGAGGTGACTCCTGACAAGAGGATTGTATGGAAATTCGAGCCCGGGGAAGGCGAGGAAGTACACACCATGCAGCCTGTTGGTGAGGATAAGGTGTTAATGGTATTAAACGGACTTCCGCCACGTGCCGTCATTGTGAATACTAAGACAAATGAAATTGTATATGAGCATGAGGTTCCCTATGATAATTTGCAGCCACATCGAGTGCACGGACAGTTTCGCCGTTTCCGAATGACGGGAGACAATACGTTTCTGGTGCCGTATCTGGCATTGCATAAGGTAGTTGAGTATGACATGGATTTCAATGAAATCTGGAGATACAATATTGAAAGACCTTGGGCAGCAGTGCGCCTGAACAACGGCAATACCCTGATTACGGATGAGAAGCTGGCGCTGACACGCGAAGTGAACCCTGACGGTGAGACTGTTTGGGAGATTAAGCTTTCTGACCTTCCGGAGGAATACCGCATTAACGGTGCGCAGACCTGCGTCAGATTGAAAAACGGTAATACCATTCTATGCTCTACGGGAGATAACGGAACAACACCGCAGCTGGTTGAGGTTACACCGGAAAAGGATGTTGTCTGGGTGCTTAAGGACTG
Organism: uncultured Roseburia sp.; assembly: GCA_964387365.1. GTDB lineage: Bacteria > Bacillota > Clostridia > Lachnospirales > Lachnospiraceae > COE1. The sequence goes on from CAYLWP010000040.1 coordinate 11,644, forward strand.
GCGGGAGCTTGGACCTGCAACCGCAGTACAGATTCTCGATGACCCGGGCGATCCTGAAGTACCGGGAGAGTGCTAGAGGTAACGTTATATTTTCCACGGTAGATAATAGAAATCCTCGGGCGGATTCTGTGTAAAGGACAGGGCTTCATTTGTAACCGGATGAAAAAAATCCAGTCGGTACGAATGAAGTGCCTGTCTTTTTATATGTGTATAATCAGGATTGTACAGGAAGTCACCGGGAAGTGGATGCCCGATAGCCTTCATATGTACGCGAATCTGATGGGTACGTCCTGTCTCCAATTGGATTTTCAACAGGGAATAGTTATCCTGCGTATCAAGGCGGGTATAATGAGTGATTGCGCTTTCGCCACGTTCCATATCAACACAGCGTTCGATTACGGATGCTTCCTTGCGGGCAATAGGCAGGTTAATGGTACCGGTTTCAGGCGTTACACCGGTTGCGATAGCCATATAGGTGCGGTGAATCTCGCGGTTTAATTGCTGCTCGGATAATCTTGCACTGCTGAACATATTTTTAGCAATCAAAACAAGACCGGAGGTATCGCGGTCTAATCGGTTTACACAGCGAAAGACAAAGCCACCGTTTGCCTGACGAAGCTCTTGAAAATAGTAGGCACAGTAATTAGCCAGTGTATCTTCATGATGTCCCATGGATGGATGTACCGGCAGATTGGCAGGTTTATTCATAATGAGGATATCTTCATCTTCATATACCACCATTTTGATAAAGTCATCTAAAGAAATAGGAGTTAGTGGAATATGCTCTGAGCTTTCTGTCTCGATGATGCTGATATCCAGCACATCGCTTTCTTTTAACTTAGCATACACATAGCTCCATTCGCCGTTTAAAACAATCCCGCGTTCTGTTTTCTTCAAATGAACCATAATCGGGCGCGAATATCCCTTGTCCTTCAGAAACTGACCGATTGAGAGTCCTTCTTCCTGTGCAGTTATAATATAAGAAAACATACGGTTCATGTGATAAATGATTCCTTTCGATGAAAATTCGCTTGAACTATTTTATTTTACGCATAACATGATATCTTCGTCAACAATAATCAGGTCTGTATTCTTTTGTTAAATTCGGGTTCAGTGGGGAATGTTTTAACTTTGGGTTGACAGTCCAATACTGCGAAATTTGTCTCTCAGCTTTAACAAACCTACTGTTTCAAAGCCATAGGGTATAGGAGGTACTATTTAAGCCATCTATGCCCAAAACGATAAGTCGGGCAGAAAATTCCCAGTAACCCCGATTTTTAGGACAAAATTGCAAAACAGTCGGGCAAGACTATAATCCAATCTAAGTGTAGTGGGTATTAAGTGCCGCATCAGCCGTCTACCATGCCGCGAATTGATTAAAGCGTTTTGTGCTATTTCCTTGATGCCTCCTTGCTCCATTTAGGAAATACCAAATAAGCGGTACTGAAATGAGTGGCATGGTAGACGGCTGGTGTGGCACATTCCCCACTGAACCCGAATTTAATCACCCGCGAAAGCATACATAATAGTAAGAAACGTTTGGAGACGTTGTGGTATGGAAAAGGCGGCGATTTATCTGCGACTAAGTAAAGAGGATGTTGAGAAGGGAGAAGATGCGAACAGTAGGAGTATAGAGAATCAGAAAATTATCCTCGAGGAATACGCAAAAACACACGAGTTGCAGATATATGATTACTATATCGATGATGATTATTCGGGGTTGTATTTTGAGAGACCGGCATTCAGCAGAATGCTTGTGGATGCGGCAAGACGAGAGTTTACAGTTGTGCTTGCGAAGTCGCAGTCGAGGTTATCGAGAAATATGGAGCATACGGAGTATTTACTGCATAACCTGTTTCCACAGCTTGGGATTCGGTTTCTTGGTGTTGTGGATGGCGTGGATTCAGCGCAGAAGGCAGGAAAAAAGGCAAGACAGATTAATGCATTGGTAAATGAGTGGTACAGTGAGGATTTGTCGGAGAATATTCGCGCAGTGTACCAAAGGAAAATGAGACAGGGCGAATATCTGGGGGCATATGCGCCGTATGGTTACCGGAAAAGCCCGCAGGATACACACAGACTGGAGATTGAGGAAGAAGAAGCCAGCTGGGTACGAAGAATATATGAGAGATATCTGCAGGGGGCTGCCATGAAGGAAATACAGTCGGAACTGATAAAGAACCGGGTAACTACACCGCTGGCGAAGCGAAAGGGAGAACAATGCTGCCGCTGGAGTATTTCTACTATAAAAAAGATATTGTCGAATGAAGTATATACGGGTGCCGTGGTGCAGGGAAAAAGCATGAGGCGAAGCTTTAAGGAGAAGAAAATTGCAGCATGCCCAAGGGAAAACTGGATTATTGTAAAAGGAATGCAGGAAGGGATTATTTCAGAAGAAGAATTTCAGCAGGTTCAAGAACTGAAGAAAAAGAAAAATACAAAACGGAAAAACAGCAGCATAGAATAAACATAAGCAAATTTAATATTAGCAAAAGGTGCATAAAATCAAATGTAAACTCGAATCGGACCTTACACACATGTGTGCGGTATATTGGCAGGAAACGGCAAGGCTTCCGCGGGAAAATACAGGGGGATTGCACCGGAATGCCTGTTGTTGTGCGGAAAAGTGCTCGACTATAAGGGCGGCGGAAGCCTGAAAAGTCTGTTAAAGGGCTTGCAATGGATTATGGAGATTCGCAAAAAATACCCTATCAGGATATTGAATATTTCGATAGAGCTGGATTCGGATGCAATGCCGGAGAAGGAAGATTTACAGCTGATGCATCAATATCTTGAACAACTATGGCGGGAGGGAATGCTTGTGGTTGCAGCGGCGGGAAATCATGGGCCGGAGCCAATGAGTATTTCGCCGATTAGCGAGAATGGCTGTTGTGTCTGTGTCAGCTGCCATGACGAAGATTTTGTGGGAGCAGATGGGAAGACTTGTGCGGAATATTCCGGAAGAGGGCCGGGAAAGGGAAGTATCTTACTGTCAAAACTGGATAATCCGTTGAAAAAGCCGGATATCGTAGCTCCGGGAACGGATATTGTTTCCTGTTCTTACAAACTGCGTCCATTGTATATTCCCAAAAGCGGTACCTCCATGGCAACGCCGATTATTAGTGGTGCATGTGCACTGTTTCTGCAAAAATATCCGGATGCAGTGAATACGCAGGTGAAGAACTGTCTGATTAGTACAGCACGAGACTTGGGTGAGTCATGGAATGTGCAGGGAGCAGGGATGCTATCGGTGCGAAGTATATTAAATTGTACAATATAGACGTAAAAATGCATATTTTAAACATATTTAGGACGTTAAGCCATATGATTGCCGATATTACATAAAAAAACATAATAACGCATTGACACAGAAAGTATAATTGTATACAATAATACAAAAATACACACATGGAATATAAGTGTATAAAAATACAATGCAGTAAGGAGAGTTATTAATAATGGAAAATCAGGAGTATTTTGAAAACCGACCGGTTACTATGAATCACAAGAATAATCTTCTTGAAATCGAAGAGCATATGTATACATTGCAGGACGTAGAGAAGCCGAATGCATTTCGTAATATGTTTCCATATGATGAGATTCCAATGATTCCGTTTAATGATAGAGTAGTTCCGCATAATATGCCAAAGGATATCTGGATTACAGATACCACTTTCAGAGATGGTCAGCAGTCAAGAGCACCATATTCAACAGAGCAGATTGTTACTATTTATGATTATCTGCATAAGCTTGGCGGACCAAACGGTATGATTCGTGCAAGTGAATTTTTCCTTTACAGCAAGAAGGACAGAGATGCTGTTTATAAATGTCTTGAGAGAGGCTATCAGTTCCCGGAGGTTACTTCCTGGATTCGTGCAAGCAAGGAGGACTTCAAGCTTGTTAAGGAGATTGGTCTGAAGCAGACAGGTATTCTGGTTAGCTGTTCGGACTATCATATTTTCTTAAAGCTTAAAATGACAAGACGTCAGGCTATGGAGCATTATCTTTCCGTTGTTCGTGACTGTCTGGAGGAGGGCATCAGCGTCAGATGTCACTTAGAGGATATCACGAGAGCAGATATTTACGGATATTTTGTTCCTTTCTGTGTGGAATTAATGAAGTTATCAGAGCAGTATAAGCTTCCGATTATTGTTCGTGCATGTGATACCATGGGATATGGTGTAAATTATCCGGGTGCTGTTATTCCGAGAAGTGTACCGGGTATTATCTATGCAATTCACACACATGCAGGTGTGCCGCATGAATGGATTGAATGGCATGGACATAATGATTTCTATAAGGCTGTATCCAACTCAACAACAGCCTGGTTATATGGCTGTTCCGGTGTTAATACCTCTCTGTTTGGTATTGGTGAGCGTACGGGTAACACACCTCTCGAGGCAATGGTATTTGAGTATGCACAGCTTAAGGGTACATTAAATGGTATGGATACGACTGTGATTACTGAGCTTGCCGAGTACTATGAGAAGGAAATCGGCTATGAGATTCCTGACAGAACACCGTTTGTCGGTAAGAATTTTAATGTAACAAGAGCAGGTATCCACGCAGACGGACTTCTTAAGAATGAAGAGATTTACAATATTTTTGATACAGAGAAGTTCTTAAAACGTCCGGTACTTTGTGCGGTATCCAATACCTCGGGTCTTGCAGGAATCGCTCATTGGATTAATACCTACTTCCGTTTGAAGGAAGAAGATAAGATTACAAAGAATTCTGAGCTGGTGGCTTACGTTAAGACATGGGTAGATGAAGAATACGAAGGCGGTCGAGTTACTGTTCTTACTGATGATGAGCTGTTAAAGGTCATTGCAGAGGGCTGTGACAAGCTGAATATTACTTTAACAAAATAGTGGAAAGATTTCTAATCGGCAAAGTTACGGACTGCGAGAAAGGTTGGTTATTAAGATGAGCGAATATGATGTTGAAGCATCTGATAAATATTCGTTACGAGGCAGGGTTTTTAAGAAGCTTCGAGAGGATATTTTAAGTGGTCGCTATCAGGAAAATGACGAGCTTCGTGAAGCCGCAATCGGTGAAGAACTTGGGGTAAGCAGGACACCGGTCAGAGAGGCATTCAGACAACTGGAGCTGGAAGGACTTATCCGTATAGTTCCGAATAAGGGAGCTTATGTGACAGGCATTTCTTCTTCAGATGTTGCGGATATTTACGAGATTAGATCACTTTTGGAAGGTTTATGTGCCAGATGGGCGACAAAACGCATCTCCAAGGAAACCATCGAGGAGATGGAAGAGAATATTTTGCTAAGTGAATTCCATTTGTCAAAGGGGCATTACGACCAATTGACCGAGCTGGACAACAGGTTCCATCTATTGTTGTACGAAGCATGTGAGAGTAAGATGCTGATACACCTGCTGAAGGATTTTCATCAGTATGTGCAGAAGGAGCGTCAGAAGACACTTTCCGATACGGAACGGAGTAAAGCATCAATCGCAGAGCATAAGAGCATCATGGAAGCCATGCGTGACGGTAATGCCAAGCTCGCGGAAGAATTAGCAGATAAACATATTTGTAATGCATACAGAAATATGGTAAAATGCGGTTTGAGTGATGAAAAGAATTAGTCATGCTGCGGATATGCCATGACAGATGTAATTATGAAGCTACTGAATAATGACGAATATATTAAATTACCAGGAGGAGTAATAATGGAAAAAATTCAGATGACCACTCCATTAGTTGAAATGGATGGAGACGAAATGACAAGAATTCTGTGGAAAATGATTAAGGATGAGCTGCTTCTTCCTTATATCGATTTGAAGACAGAATATTATGATCTCGGCCTTGAGTATCGTAATGAAACAAATGATCAGGTAACCGTTGACTCAGCAGAGGCTACTAAGAAGTATGGTGTAGCTGTAAAGTGTGCAACCATTACTCCGAATGCAG
>CAYLWP010000041.1:0-17484 GCA_964387365.1 uncultured Roseburia sp.
TCGTGTCACTGGTTCGATTCCGGTTCTGGGCATTTTTTATTTGAAAAAACACGGTCATAGCCGTGTTTTTTTCGTTTGAGATATGATATACTACAATAGTTGATAATAATAGGGGTAAATTAAAATGGGTAAGATATTTTGTATCATGGGAAAAAGTGCAACCGGAAAGGACACGATATATAAAAAGCTCTTAGAAAATAAAGAGCTTGGATTAAAACATATTGTATTATATACAACACGTCCTATTCGAGAAGGTGAGCAGGATGGAGTAGAATATCATTTTACAGATGAGAATGAGATGAATCAGTTTCTGGAACAGGGAAAGATGATTGAATGTCGTTCTTATCATACAATACATGGGATTTGGAATTATTTCATGGTAAAAGATAACCAAATTAATCTGGAGCAGAATAATTACCTGATTATCGGAACATTAGAATCTTATATGAAAATAAGAGATTACTTTGGAGAGAATACAGTCTGTCCGATTTATATTGAATTAGAGGATGGGGAACGTCTTACTCGTGCATTGGAAAGAGAAAAGGCACAAAAAGAACCAAAGTATGAAGAGCTTTGCAGAAGATTTCTGGCAGATAGCGCGGATTTTTCAAAAGAGAAGCTTGCACAGGCAGGAATTAACAAATCTTACGTGAACAGGAATTTGGAAAGCTGTTTTATGGAGATTTGCGCAAAGATAAAACAAATGAGTTAAGGGTATATGCTGGAATATGATAAAGTGACAAGGGGTGATAACATGGAAATTAAAGTGGATCAGATTCAGCAGACACTTCCGATAGAGCAACAGCAGAATGTTCAACCAACAGACGATTCTTTCAAATTTATGCTGGCAAGTAATATAGAAGAAGCAGCTTTGGCAGACAGACTCCAGCTTATGATGGAAGAAATTGTTATGCAGGGTGATAAGATTATCAAGCGAATGGATGTAAAGGATATGCGACGTTATCGTTCACTAATCAAGGAGTTTATGAACGAGATTGTTAATCGCTCTCATAAGTTCTCCCGAGAGAACTTTCTTGACAGAAGAGGACGTCATAGAGTATATGGCATTATTCGCCTGGTTGATGAAAAGCTTGATGAATTGGCTCAGGAGCTGGTTAAGGATGAAAGAGATGCAATTAGTATTCTCGCTAAGGTAGGAGAAATCAGGGGGTTGCTTCTGGATATTTTCACCTAAGCAGTAATTGTTTAGAATGAATCCGAGTCGGAACAGCTACATAGAAAAAGGAGAATGATTTTCTGAAATGGAGCAGATACAAAATGAGCAGGTTCAGGAAACAAAATGGAGTTCTGTTGTTGGACAGGAGCAAATGACCGGGAATCTTGAGAATGCTTTGACACACAAGAAAATATCGCATGCTTATCTGTTTCAGGGTGAGAGGCTTTCAGGAAAACGAATGATTGCAGACATTTTTGCCAGAGCATTGCAGTGTGAAAGTGACGGGGAACGTCCGTGTAATCAATGTCGTTCCTGCAGGCAGGCTATCAACGGAAATCATCCGGATATCATTTATGTAGAGCATGATAAGCCGAATGTAATCAGTGTTGAAAATATTCGAACACAGATAAACGGAGATATTGCGATTAAGCCGTATAGCAGTGAATATAAAATCTATATCGTTGATGAAGCAGAAAAAATGAATACGCAGGCGCAGAATACATTGTTGAAAACATTAGAGGAGCCGCCGGAATACGCGGTAATTATGCTTTTGTCAACTAGGGCTGAGGCGATGCTTCCGACTATTTTAAGTCGTTGCGTTACATTGACTACAAAGCCGGTGTCGGATGATAAAGTTAAGCATTTTCTAATGAACAAGGTTCAAATTCCGGATTATCGGGCAAGCATTTGTGCATCCTTTGCAAGGGGAAATGTTGGAAGAGCAATTCGGTTGGCATCTAATGAAGATTTTGATAGAATGAAAAATGAGGTTCTCGGCAATCTGAAAAATATCTTTGAACTGGAGGTTTATCAGATGGCAGAGGCTGCAAAAAAGATAACAGAGGAAAAGTTTGAGGTAGATGATTATTTGGATCTATGCTTTATCTGGTATCGTGATGTGCTTCTCTATAAAGCATGCGGCGACAAAAAACATCTTATTTTTTTAGAAGAAATAAGAGAGATAGAGCGTATAGGAGAAAAATATACCTACGAGGCAATTGAAAAAATAATAAAAGCCATTGATTTGGCAAGAAGCAGAATAAAATCAAATGTTAACTTTGATTTAACAATGGAGCTGCTGTTTATGACAATGAAAAAGGACAAGTAACTATGGAGATACAGAGTAGTTACAAATGACAAATAAAATTATCGCAGCAGACATGAAAAGTTTTTCTACGGAAAAAACAAGGGGTAAAAAGTTTTAGGAAAGAATGAGGTTATAGATATGGTAAAGGTAATAGGTGTAAGATTTAGAACAGCAGGTAAGATATATTTCTTTGATCCATTAAAGTTTGATGTAAAAAGAGGAGATCATGTTATTGTAGAGACTGCCAGAGGAGTAGAATACGGAACGGTAGTCGGAGATCCTAAGGAAGTAGAAGACGATAAGGTGATTGCACCATTAAAACCGGTGCTTCGTGTTGCAACACAGAGAGATACCGAGCAGGAGGCTGCTAATAAGATAAAGGAAAAGGAAGCCTTCAAAATCTGTCTGGAGAAAATTAAAAAACATAAGCTGGAAATGAAACTGATTGATGCAGAATATACCTTTGACAATAATAAGGTTCTATTCTATTTTACAGCAGATGGAAGAATTGACTTTAGAGAGCTGGTTAAGGATTTGGCGTCAGTATTTAAGACAAGAATTGAGCTTCGTCAGATTGGTGTTCGTGATGAGACAAAGATTCTTGGCGGAATCGGTATTTGCGGCCGACCGTTATGCTGTCATTCTCATTTATCGGAATTTGTTCCTGTTTCTATCAAGATGGCAAAGGAACAGAATCTGTCCCTGAACCCGACAAAGATTTCGGGTGTTTGCGGCAGACTGATGTGTTGTCTGAAGCATGAAGAGGAAACCTATGAATACCTGAATAAAAAGCTTCCGAATGTAGGCGATTTTGTAACAACGGACGACGGTTTCAAGGGAGAAGTTCATAGTGTGAACGTGCTTCGTCAGCTGGTAAAGGTTATCGTTGAAGAAAATGATGAAAAGGAAATCAAGGAGTACAAGGTAGAGCAGCTCAAGTTTAAGAAGAGACATCGTAAGGACAAGCAGGATGGTATGTCAGATGCTGAGTTGAAGGAGCTCAAGGAGTTAGAAAAGCTCGAGAAGCAGGAAGGAAGATCCAAGCTGGATGACAACTAAGGACGAATCAAAGGGCACACAGTCATTATCCGTAGAGCTTAAGGATAAAGAGCGGATTGATGATCTTCAGAGAAACGGATATCGAATCATTCAGAATCCTGAGAAGTTCTGCTTTGGAATGGATGCCGTGCTTTTATCCGGTTTTGCCAGAGTAAAGCCGGGAGCAAAGGTGCTTGATATGGGTACCGGTACGGGAATTATTCCTATTTTGCTGGAGGGAAAGACGAAAGCTTCCCATTTAACCGGATTGGAGATTCAGGAAGAAAGCGCTGATATGGCAAGGAGAAGTGTTCTATTAAATCATTTAGAAGCAAAAATAGATATTATAACTGGAGATATCAAGGAAGCAGGGAGTATTTTTCAAGCTGCTTCTTTTGATGTAATCACTTGTAATCCGCCTTATATGATAGGACAGCATGGAATTGCAAATCCTGATGCACCCAAGGCGATTGCAAGACATGAAGTATTATGCACATTGGAGGATGTAGTCAGAAATGCGGCTTTATTGCTGAAGCCGGGAGGCAATTTTTTTATGGTGCACAGGCCCTTCCGACTGGCGGAAATCATCATGATGATGACAAAGTACAAGCTGGAGCCCAAGCGTATGCAGCTGGTTTACCCTTACGTAGATAAAGAGCCAAACATGGTCTTAATTGAGGGATGCAGAGGGGGAAAGCCGCGTATGACGGTGGAGAAACCGCTGATTGTATATAAAGCGCAGAATGAATACACAGACGAGATTTATGATATATATGGCTATTAAAAAGAAAGAAAAAAAGAAAAAAATAATATTGGCGATTTTAGCAGGGACTTTATGCCTGCTGTGCGGCTGTCAGAGCAAAGATAACGAAGGGATTCCTGTTACAGCAGGTGAAGAAGCAATAAGTGAAGAAGCAACGGAGGTAAGTACATCCGACGAAACAGGCGTCCTAGGGGAAGAAACTACATCTACGGAAGATGGCAATTCTCCGGAGGCTGCCGCATCTGCAGAAAGCACGGAGCAAATGAGCGAAAGCGAAAGTGCATCACAGGATCATGCAGAGACGAAGAAACCGGAACCGGTTAAGGTAAAGGGAATCTATGTCAGTGGCCCGGTGGCGGGAATTAACAGAATGGATGAATTGATTACGCTTGTTGATGAAACAGAGCTGAATGCAATGGTAATCGACATTAAGAATGACGAAGGTCGTGTAACCTATAAAATGCAGACGGATCAGGTACTTGAGATAGATGCCGGAGTCCGTTACATTTCAGATATTGAGGCGCTTGTACAGAAGTGCAAGGAGAAGAATATCTATCTTATCGCAAGAATTGTAGCATTTAAAGACCCTTATCTGGCAGAGCAGTGTCCCGAACTTGCAGTAAAGAAGAAAACAGGTGAGATTTTCAAGGATAAAAGTGGGCTTGCATGGGTAAATCCGTATAAAAAAGAGGTCTGGGATTATCTGCTTGAGATTGCAAAGGAAGCAGCAGCAATCGGTTTTGATGAGATACAGTTTGATTACATACGTTTTTCAACCGATTTGAAGGCGGATGTGCTTGACTTTGGACCGGAAGCCGAGTCGAAGACTAAGACAGAGATTATTTCCGAATTTACCCGTTATGCGTGCGAAGAGCTGGCGGATAGCAATGTGTATGTTTCAGCAGATGTTTATGGAACAATTATCGATAACAAGGTAGATATGGAAATTGTAGGTCAGGACTATGTTGAAATGTCTTCCTATCTTGATTATATCTGCCCTATGGTTTATCCTTCACATTACGGAAACGGTGTATATGGAATTAAGGTTCCCGATGCAGAGCCGTATAGGACTGTCAATGCGGCAATGAATGCGGCAACCAAGGAATTAAGCGTTTTGCCTGAGGAAGAGCGTGCAATCAACCGTGTCTGGATACAGAGCTTTACGGCAAGCTGGGTAAACGGACATATTACATATGGTCCAAAGGAAATCAGAGAGCAGATTCGGGGTGCCTATGATGCAGGATACGATGAGTGGATTTTGTGGAATGCTTCCATAAAGTATCAGAGAGATTCCCTGCTTACAGATGAAGAAGCCTTGGCAGAACAGGAAGTCTGGGATAAGGCAAAACAGGAAGCGGAACAGAAAGCGCTGGAAGAGGCAAAACAGGAAGCGGAACAGAAAGCGCTGGAAGAAGCGGAGAAGGAATCGGAACAAGAGACCTTAGAAGACGAAACCGGGACAGAAGCATCAGAAGCTGTAATGGTTTCATAGATATATTAGCTTATAATGCAAACATGTAATGGTACAAAGTGCTTGGATAGAGAGGAAGTTATCATGGCAGGAAAATTATATCTGTGTGCAACGCCTATTGGGAATTTGCAGGATATGACACCGCGCGTCAGAGAAACATTAGAAGCTGTTGATCTGATTGCGGCAGAGGATACGAGAAACAGCATAAAGCTCTTGAATCATTTTGAAATCAGGACGCCTATGACGAGCTATCATGAATATAATAAGGTGGATAAGGCAAGGTATCTGATTGAGCAGATGCAGGAGGGCAGAAATGTTGCACTTATCACAGATGCGGGAACACCTGCCATATCAGATCCGGGAGAGGTACTGGTGGCCATGTGTTATGAAGCAGGAATTACTGTGACATCGCTTCCCGGTCCGGCAGCCTGTATCACGGCTCTTACTTTATCAGGACTGAGTACAAGAAGATTCTGCTTTGAGGGATTTTTACCGTCCGATAAAAAAGAAAAAAAAGATGTACTGGAGGATCTGAAAAAGGAATCAAGAACGATGATTTTGTATGAGGCTCCGCACCATCTGGTAAAAACGTTGGAGGAGTTGTATGAAACATTGGGTAATCGCAGGGTTACCTTATGCAGAGAGCTTACGAAACGATTTGAAACGATTCTGCCAACGACTTTTGAGGATGCCTTAGCCATGTATCAGGAGGAAGAGCCAAGAGGCGAATATGTGCTTGTGATAGAGGGTAAGAGCTTTCGGGAGTTTAAGAAAGAACAGGAGGCTGACTGGCAGACGATTTCCATAGAAGAGCACATGGCAATCTATGAGGAAAAGGGAATTGACCATAAAGAGGCAATGAAGCTGGTTGCAAAGGACAGAGGAATATCTAAAAGAGACGTATATCAGGTACTACATCAGTCATAATCATCATACAATAAGAATAATGTTTTTAAACTATCCATGCAAGGAATTCAAATAATCGGCGAAATGATTTGAATTGCCTTGCACTAGTTGTTTGGAGAAGGGCTGGTAAAACGGATGATGAATTATTTATGGGGCGGTATGCTGGTTGTTGGTATTGTGTATGGTGCTCTGACAGGAAATATGCAGGAGGTAACGGATTCGGTATTAACCTCAACAAAGGAGGCTGTGACATTAGGTATAACAATGCTTGGCATTGTTGCATTCTGGAGCGGGCTGATGGAGGTAGCGGTAGATGCCGGCATCATGGAGGGGATGACAAGGCTGATGAAGCCGCTGTTGTACCTTTTATTTCCTAAAATTCCAAGGGAGCATCCGGCGCTTGGGTCGATTGCTTTGAACTTTGCTGCTAATATTTTTGGACTTGGCTGGGCTGCAACACCGGCAGGACTTAAGGCAATGAAAGAGCTGGCACAGCTGGAACGGGAAAGAGGAAATGTGGCATACCTTGAGAACGGTAAGGTAACGGCAGGAGAATTACCGTGCGCAAGGATTGCAAGTGATGAAATGTGCACCTTTCTTGTTATGAATATTTCATCGTTACAGCTGATACCAGTCAGTGTGATAGCCTATCGAAGCCAGTATGGAAGTGTGAATCCGGCGAGTATCATAATGCCTGCCATTGCAGCAACGCTTATTAATACGGTTGTGGCGGTGGTATATTGTAGAGTGGTAACAGTTAAATAATTAATTTAAACAGAATATACAAAAGAAAATATAGGAATATATTGCAATTCTAAAGTTTTATTTATAAAATGTAATTGTTCAGAGCCAAGCAGATATACGCAGAAATATGCGATGCATGCTTGCGTTCAAGAGTATATTTCTGAGGGAGGAAATACTATGTTTTGTAGAGAGTGCGGAACAAAAATAAAAGACACAGCAAAATTTTGTCCGAAATGCGGCAAACAGGTAGGAAGTACGACAGCCCCTGTACAGCCGGTAGTAAAGGCAGCAGCACCGGTGCAGCCGGCAGTAGAAGTAAAGCCGGTGGAGCCAATTAAGCCGGTAGAGGAAATAAAGCCGGTAGGAAGATTTTGCAGAGACTGTGGAACACAGCTAAAAGATACGGCAAAATTCTGTCCGAAATGCGGCAAGCAGGTTGGAAGTGCAGCAGTGCCTGTACAACCGGTAGTGGAAGAAGTAAAAGCAGAAGTACCTGTAAAACCGGTAGTAGAGGAAGTAAAAGCAGAAGTACCCGTACAGCCTATAGTAGAAGAGGTAAAGGAAGAAGTACCAGCACAGCCTGTAGTAGAAGAAGTAAAGGTAGTAGCCCCTGCACAACCGATAGTAGAAGAGGTAAAGGAAGAAGTACCAGCACAACCGGTAGTAGAAGAAGTAAAAGAAGCAGCCCCGGTACAGCCTGTAGTAGAAGAAGTAAAGGTAGCATCCCCGGTACAGCAGGCATCCAAAAAGGGTAAAGGTGGCCTTATTATTGGTGTAATTGTTCTTCTTGTATTAGCTGTGGCAATTGTTGTAGGTATTTATCTGTTAAGAGGCGGAGAAGGCCAGGGAGAAACACAGACCAGTACGGAGACTGAGGTAGCTCAGTCAGAAGATGCAACAGCCCAAAGTGCAGAGGCAGACCAGACCAATGAGACAGCAGAGAATATTAGCAGTACCTTATATGCGATGTTGGATAACAAGGAATATGAGAATGTAATCGCTAAGATTCTGGAAACGGACATGTCAACTGTTGCGGCAGAGGAGGCATATATGATTAATGCCATGTTGCAGGAAGCAGTAGAAGGACAGCTTACATTAGCTTTAGAGGAGATTGATACCCTTGTGGCAGCAGGAAGCTATGAAGAGGCTTTCCGTGCATTAGCTGATGAAGAAGCATACCGCAATGGTCTGGCAGATAAGGCAACCGTTGATAATCAGGCACTTACTGATAAGTTCGAGGAAATCAAACAGGGATATTCCGAATATGTACAGAAGGAAGCAGACAGCTACGCTGTTCAGGCTGATGAAGCAGGAATAGTGGAGGTTCTTTCTAATGCAAAAGAGCGTTTAGATGCAGATGTATACAAGAGAATCTCAGAAAAGGCTTATACGAATCTGGTACTTTCCAGACTGGCTCAGCTTTATCACGCAGCAGACCAGACCTATGAAGAGGGCTATGATGCAGGTGCAGTGCTTACATACATTGAAAATTATCAGGACAGATGTGGAAGAAATTGTCTTATCTTGGAAAATTGGGACTTCTTCTATGTTCTTTACCGTATAGAAAACGGAGTTGCAAACTGGGATATTACTGTGAAAAACGTATCCTCAGACGGATATATTTTACCAAACAGTGCATCACAGGAGCTGACTAAGGCAGATATTTCTCACCTTTCACGTCATGAGTTGTATCTGGCAAGAATGGAGATTTATGCCCGTCATGGAAGACAGTTCATGGATGCAACCGTTCAGGGACATTTTGCACAATACAGCTGGTATCCGGCAGATGTACCTTCTGCTACCTTTGACGAAGCTTCATTAAGTGAGATTGAGAAAAAGAATAGAGACCTTATCTATGATTATGAAGTAGAATTAGGATACAGAAATTGCAGATAGAAGGGTAACATTGTGAAGAAAGATAAGTATTTTGCTGTGAAGCTTTTAGGCTTGATAGCAATTCTGGTATGTCTCATACTTGTGGTATGGATATGTGTTGAAAAAATAAAAGAAAAGCTGCCGGAGGATTCACAGGTAGAGCAAACCACCGAAGAAACCAAAGAGGCAGAAAGTACAGTTGTTGAGATACAGGATGTAACACAGGAGGATAAGCTGTACGAGGCACTTACTCTTGCATTGGGTAAGACACAGGAACAGGACTATGAAAAGGCTTTTTCCCTGTTTGAAGAGGCAGCAGCACTTGGAAATGCAGATGCACAGTATTTTGCAGCAGAAATGTATTTCCAGGGGCTGGGAGTACAGCAGGATACGGCAAAGGCCGCAGAGTATTTTTCACTTGCATTTCAAAATGGCTGTTTAAAGGCATATGATATTTACGGCAAGATGCTCTTTTTAGGAGAGGCAGGAGTTAGTCAGGATTATGAAAAGGCAGCAGCCGTATTATATACCATTGCTGAGAGTAACCCGCAGGCAGCAGGGACACTTGGTGCCATGTATACCTTTGGCATGGGCGTTCCTGTGAACTTTGATACAGCAAATGCCTTTTTTACACAGGCAATCAAGGGCGGTTTTGAAGCAGCAAAGGTATTTCAGGCTAATATTCAGGACAAGCTGTCGGGAGCAGAAGCTAAGGCAGCTATCAATAAATGCTCGTTTGCTGACATACGATACAGCGACAAATATACGGATTTGAATGAACTGATTGCGGAATATGCAGGAGTATTAAAGGAAACAAACCATTATGATGCCTTTGTGCAGGAGCTTACTGCATTACAGACCATGGATATCAACATGGCTACCATTATAACAATCTTCGGAAAAGAAAACTGGCTGTTTCAGCAGAATCCGAATGATGGTAATTCCTATCATGATTATATCGGTGATAATGCCTATACAGAGGAAGAGCTTGCTTCCATTGCAAAGCATCTGCAGGAGCAGAAAGAGTTAATTGAAGAGGCAGGTTCTCAGTTTGTATTGATGATTTTACCGAATAAGGAAGTGGTCTACTCTGAGTACATGCCTACCTATATAGAGCGTGTCAGCGAAGTAACAAGAACAGATAAGCTGGTAGACTATCTGAGAAAAAATACGGACATTACCATAATTTATATGAAAGACAGTTATATGGCAAATAAAGAGAAGTATCAGCTTTACTATAAAACAGATACACATTGCAATATGCAGGGAAGCTTTCTTGCTGTTGCAGAGCTGATTAATGCAGGATATAATAAGGAAATCAGCCTTGCCGATACCCATTTTGACATTCATATGGATAACTATTGCGGTGACCTGGGCGTTATGCTTGGCAGACAGGACCGCTATGCGACAGACAGTGTCTACTTTATGCCGGAAACGAGCGCTTTAGATGAAGATAAGGTTGAGGACTCTCTGTTGTTAATCGGAGATTCCTTTAGTGAATTTATTAATACACAGGCAAATTACTACTTTAAGGGCGGAGTACAGCACGCGATGATTATGAATCATAATTATGATTTTTATCAGGCAACAAAGGAACTGCTTACTGAGGATGCTCCGGACGTCGTTGTGTGGGAATGTGTAGAAAGATACATTGATAGATTGAAGTAAGGTGGATAACAAATGAGAAAAAGGTGCCGAATGTGGATAAGAATGCTTGTTATGGCTCTTGTTGTGGGAGCTTGTGCAGGTATGCTTATTCCTGGCCGGGTAAATGCGACGGGGAAGCAGGAAAACAGACTGCAGGAGCAGATAGCAGAGGCTTGTCAAAAGGGCAATGTGTATGCGGTTGTGCAGGATGGAAGTGGAGATTTTACCTCTGTTCAGGAGGGTGTCGATGCGGTAGCGTCGGGCGATACGTTATTGATTTATCCGGGGGTTTATGAGGAAGCAGTTGAAATCTATAATAAAACAGTGAATCTTCTGGGAGTGGATAGGAATAGCTGCATCTTACAGTATGAATCGACCCAATATAATGCCATTCCGTTGACCTTTGGAGCAGGCAATATAGCTAACCTGACCATTTATGGGTACGATAAGGGAGAGACACAGGTAAAAGAAAGTACGACTGTGACCTCTTATGATAATTCCTCTTTGGAATCCATAAGAGAATGGCAGAAGAACTTTTCCGGATATGCGCTTCATATTGACCAGAATTATACTTATGGACAAGAGGCATATGTGGAAAACTGTAGGATTGTTTCCAATAACAATCAGAGTATAGGAATCGGCTGTCGTGGTAAAAGTAAAATTACCTTTGATTCCTGTGAACTCATTTCCAATGGTACAGGTGGTTGTATCTATTTCCATAATACGGATGAAAAGAAGCTTGGCGGTAATGCGTACTTTATCATGAAGGATTGTGAGTTGGTAAACTATATCAGTCCGTATGTCATTTCCGTGCAATCGCTGGATTCCTGTAATCCTGTTTATCTGACGTTTCAGAATGTAAAGACAAGTACGATTGCATATGAGGAAGAACTGGCTTATAATGAAGCCAATATGAATACAAGCTTTGATATCGATACCGTAATGATATTGGAACAGGCTAATCTGTTGCAGCAGACAGGATATTATTCCGGTATGAAGCAGGAGCTGATTTGCGCCATGAACTCTGAGACAAGGCAGCAGTATACGGCACTGCTGAAGAACGGAGTGACACCGGATATGCAGGAGGCTGTATTAACAGAGGGCATCCATTACATAAAAAACGGGAAGGAAGAGGATACAGTATCCGCGGCCGAGAAGGTAAAGCGCCATACGATAAACATCATAAATAATAGCCAAAAGCCCGGAGACGGCTGGTGTGGATTAGATTCTATTTATCTGACACCGGACAGCTTCGGAAATACATTAATAGAAATGAATTATCCAATAGCACAAAGTAATACCATTATGACACAAGGAAGTGTAGGACCGTAGTAAGCGGTCCTATTTCTTTTTATTCAGAAGCCGTTTGATATCCTGATAATAATCCGGTTTACTGATGTTGATGACTTCACCGTTGGTAAGGCTGATAAATTTGTAATTATAAGAATCAATATATCTCGTATTCACCAGATACGACTGATGAATACGAATAAAACGGCAATTTTTGCTTTCCAGATTTTTCTCCAGTTCATTGAGCTTTCCATAGAAGGACTCGCTGCTGTTACCGGTAACAAGACGGACGCAGCGTCCTTCAGATGAAAAGTACAAGATGTGATTTAATGGCGTGGAATAGTAGAATGGTCTTTGATAATATGAGAAAGTATTTTGATCAGACATAGATGGCTCATATGCTCTGCAGACGCAGCTCCATAATTCCTGCCTGGATAGGGAGGTTTCATAGAAGGGATTGAGCAGAATATGAAAATCCTCTTCTACGGAGGTGTTGTTAGAATCAGAGTATTTGGTTAAAATAGAAATCATAGAGTCATTTTGTTGTTTTAGGAAAAGAATGGTGTCAAACAGATTCTTCGTCTGTTCATGGTCTGAAAAAAGAATGATGTCGGGGAAAATGCCCTGCTTGGCATACCTTATAAGAATATCAGGACGGGGGGCAGGCAAGGCGTTGATAAGAAAGCCTCTTCGGGAGAATCCCTTTTGGATTTCCTGCTGTACATAATTCAAGATAGATTCCTGTTTGAAACAAAATGCTACATTAATCATAGAAACGAACACTCCTAACTCTCTGCTTTACAAGGAAAGTATAATGGGGCGTATAGCTAAAATATATAGGAAATCAGTACCAATTTTGACAGTTTTTTGAAGGAGGAAAGAAAAATGAATCTATTTGACATCGTTGGTCCGGTTATGGTAGGTCCTTCCAGCTCCCATACAGCCGGAGCAGTAAAAATCGGTTATGTATCAAGAAAATTGATGGCACAGCCTATTGTTAAGGCAGAAATACTGTTATATGGTTCCTTTCTTGCGACAGGAAAAGGACATGGTACACAGATTGCCATTGTGGCAGGCCTACTGGGAATGAAGACAGATGATGCGAGGATTCCGAATAGTTTTGCTTTAGCCCTGGAAGCGGGAATGGAGATTACCTTCGGAGAGGCAAAGCTCAAGGAGGCACATCCAAACTCGGTTCAGCTTATCCTGACAGGAATTGACGGAAGAGAGCTGGAAATTGTCGGAGAATCCATTGGAGGCTCCAGAATTAATATTGCAAGCATTGACGGACTGTCTGCAAACTTCTCAGGAGATTATCCGACGCTGATAGTACATAATCTGGATCAGCCGGGACATGTTGCAGAGGTTACAAGCATGCTGTCACATAAATCCGTAAATATTGCTGCCATGCAGCTCTATCGTGCAGGAAGGGGCGGACATGCCGTCATGGTTATCGAATGCGATCAGGAGATTCCCAAAGAATCGGTAAGGTGGCTTGCACATCTTGAGGGTGTGGAAAAGGTTACTTATTACAGTTTGGAAGAATGCTAGGAGGATTACGAGGATGGGCTTTACTTATTTAAAGGAGATTGAAGATATAGCAAGGGAGAAGAATATTCCGTTCTGGCGTGTGGTTATCGAGGATGATATGAGAGAGCGGAATGTGAGCTTTGAGGAGTCCTTTGAAACAATGAGAGGTATGTATCATGCCATGAAAGAGGCAGACGCCTCCTATGATGGCTCGTTACGCTCTGCGAGCGGACTCGTTGGCGGAGACGGTGCCAAGCTGGAGGCCTTTCGGAAAAAGGAAAATCGTCTCATCGGTGATTTCCTGACAGAGGTTATGGAAAAGGCAGTTAAAACAAGTGAATCCAATGCCTGTATGAAGAGAATAGTTGCTGCACCAACCGCCGGTTCCTGTGGCGTCATTCCGGCAGTGCTTCTTACCTATGAAAAGCAGAAAGAAGTGAGCGAGGAGCAATTGGTAGAAGCACTTTTTGTGGCAGCAGGTATTGGTGAAGTGATTGCGGAAAGTGCATCGATTGCCGGTGCGGAGGGAGGCTGTCAGGCGGAGATTGGCTCTGCAAGTGCAATGGCAGCAGGCGCGATTACTTATCTGGAAGGCGGCTCTGATGAGGTAATTGTACATGCAGCGGCTCTTGCTCTGAAAAATATGCTCGGACTTACCTGTGACCCGGTAGCGGGACTGGTTGAGGTTCCCTGTGTAAAACGTAACGTATCCGGTGCGGTTAATGCCATCGTTTCCTCCCAGATGGCAATAGCAGGAATCAGAAGCGCCATCCTGCCGGATGAGGTTATTGATTCTATGCGAAGAATCGGAAAACAGCTTCCAACCTGCCTGAAAGAGACAGGTCAGGAGGGACTTGCCATTACACCGACTGCTATGGAGGTTGTAAGAAGACTGAAGGAAGAGGCATAGAAGCTTGCAGACCGGCATAGATTAGGAAAAAGTACGTATGTTGGTTTTATTATGGTTCATTTATCCAATGTTATCATTCCTGCATTGATTTTTTATATTGTAATGATCGGACTGACACAGAAAAGGGATATTTACCGCAGCTTTACCCAGGGCGCACAGGGTGGTGTGCAAACGGTAATTGGGATTCTGCCGACGTTAATCGGATTAATGGTGGCTGTAGGAGTACTCAGAGCCTCCGGTTTTCTGGATTTTACAGGAGCGCTTTTAGGTAAGGTGTTTGGAGGCTTTCCGCAGGAATTACTCTCTCTGTTTATTGTGAAGGCATTTTCTTCTTCTGCGGCAACAGGACTATTGCTGGATATTTATAAAGAGTATGGTACGGATTCCTATGCGGGAATGGTAGCTTCCCTTGCATTAAGCTCAACGGAAACGATATTCTATACCATGTCTGTATACTTTATGACGGTTAAGGTTACCAAGACAAGATGGACCCTATCCGGTGCGCTATTGTCAACCCTGGCAGGCATTATTGCAAGTATATTGCTTGCGGGCGGAATGATTTAACGGTAAAGAGGCGGCGTGTAATCGCAGAAAATAGAGAAAATACAAAAAGGTCGAAATCTGTAATAAGTCTTGCTTTTATAGACTTTTCAAGGGTTTTGGCTCTTTTTTTATGAATTGGCATCCTATAAATTGATAAAATACTGCGATAGGAGTTAGTTGCAGGATTAGAATTTTTTTGATTAAATTTGCTTGTGACAAGGTAAAAGCTTTTTCTATAAAAAGGAGGCAACACAGATGGGACAAGTGAATGTAATGGAGGTACAGGATAACGAAAGTGCACTTCGCATGCTCTGCGATTTGCTTAGGAAAAATCAAAGCTTTCAGATTATGATTAATGTACCTTTCAGTGAAGAATTACAGAAAAATACGCAGGAGCAAACAGCCCAAAACAGGGTACATGATCTGGAAAAAGATGTCACAGATATTATTCATGAAGTAGGGGTTCCGGCTCATATCAAGGGATATCAGTACCTGCGCGAAGCAATTATGCTGTCCGTTGAGGATGAAGAGATGCTGGGTGCGGTAACGAAAATCCTTTATCCGGCTATTGCAAAAAAATATCATACAACCTCAAGCCGGGTGGAAAGAGCAATCCGCCATGCCATTGAAGTTGCATGGAACAGGGGAAACCTTGATACTTTGGACTCCATGTTTGGATATACGATTCATGTTGGTAAGGGTAAGCCGACCAATTCCGAGTTTATCGCGCTGATTGTAGATAAGATTAGACTACATTATCGGGAGTAAAATGTTAACATGAAATAAAAATGTTAGTTTGGTTACAAAACTGCAACATTTTCATAATTATAAAAGAGAAATTATTGTAAAAAATGCAGAATATCAAAAAACAATTTGCCTAATTGTCTGAAAAGTAATATAATTTAAGTACAGAAGGAATATTTGCAGCATAAGGAGATGCTGTATGGGAGTATAAGAAATTGAGGAGGACCAATCATGCGGATAGTAGAAAAACTGCTATACGGTGTTGGTGGCTTGCTTGCACTTATACTTCTTTTTATTTTGGTATGCCACTTTAAACCGGAAATAGCACAGAATTTAGGAGAAACAATAAGAACAAATGCAAAGGAAACGGAAGAGCTGATCACGGAGGATAAGGAAGAAGACACCTTCGATGCGGCTACAGCCACAGACGGAATAGGCGTACTTCCGATTGCAGCAGAGGAATACACTGCTCCGACAGAGGATCAGATGGTCATTCCGTCCTGGGCTGATGATAAGAGCGGATTAACTTTGATCAGCGTCGAAGGAACCCCGATTACGGACGAGGAAGCACAAAAAGTTCAGGATGCTCTTGGTACGGGAAATGTCGGAAAGGGACTGGACTTTGATGCCCGGATGTATCCGTATTATCACATGCTGGATGCGACAGGAAAGACCATATATCGACAAATCTATGCCAATGCTAATGCATTGATTAAGGATTTTGCGCCGGTAGAGGCTGTTTCCGCAGCATTGTTAAAGAATGCGTTTACTGCGGTAGTAAATGACCACCCGGAGCTATTCTGGGTAAATACAGCGTATGAATACGACTATGCGCCGTCCGGACGTGTTGCGGCAATTTATCTGTCCTTTAACAAAACAGCCGACAGTATTGACACGGCAAAGCAGCTGTTTGCAGAGGCAGCGGCCGGCTTGCTTGCGGGTGCTGATGAGCTGGGAACCGACTATGAGAGAGAGGTTTATGTTCACGACAGATTAATTTCCGGAGTAAGCTATAGTAAGACAGCAGCGATGAATCAGAGTGCATACAGCGCAATGGTGCTTGGGAAAACCGTTTGTACCGGATATGCAAGAGCATTCCAGTATCTGATGCAGCAGCTTGGTATTCCGTGTTATTACTGCACGGGATTTGCAGGTGGGAATCATGCATGGAATATTATTATGCTGAGTGACGGCTGCTATAATGTTGACACGACATGGGATGATACCAATCCGAATACTTATATCTATTTTAACTGTTCCGATGCAGATTATGCGAAAAATCATATTCGAAGAGACCTTTCCGTGAAGCTTCCGCCTTGTAACGGAGAGCGTTACAGAGGATTAGAGCTGGAAGAGGAAGAAACGGATGATGAGAAAACAGAAGAGGAAAAGGATTCCGGGGCGAATCAGGAAACCGTAACTGTACTGCGTTCCTTAGAAAGTACAGGCTTTACCTATGATGACCTTCTTTGGACAGCAGACGAGTATTATACGGATTGCAGTAAACGTCTGATTGCTGAGAATAAGAAGACTTATACCTTTAAAAATGTTGTTGCAGACAAAGAGGTCTGGGAGGACATCATCGAGGGCTATGAAGAGGAAACCTATCTGGGTGAATACATGGACCGTGTATTGGCTGAAAAACATCTGTCAGGCTCAGATGTTACCGTAACAGGTGAAATGCTTTCTGACGGCAGCTATCTGCTCACACATACGATTAGACTCTGGTAAGACAAAAATAAGTATAAAATATAAAAAG
>CAYLWP010000042.1:0-16903 GCA_964387365.1 uncultured Roseburia sp.
AGTTACATGGTTTGTGTGTTCGGTTTTGAAGGAATACGAAGTTTTCCTTGAATACAAGGTGTTCCATGAATACGAAGTATTCATAAAATTTAGTATTTGTTAAGAATTGAAGTCTTGTAGATTGCAAGGCTTTTTTTGTTTTTTGAAATTCTTTGTGGCAGTAATGCCGGACTAAAATGCAAAACATTTTTGGTTGTTTTTCGGATATAATTATGATAACATGACGAGGTGGGATGCAAGTCCCTTGGAAACAGGTATGCAGTGGGGTGGATAAGCTCTTCTGCAATAGGATAATTTGGAGGATAACTATGCAGAAATTAATGAAGTTGCAAAACGGCAGTGATATCAGAGGAATTGCTTGTGAGGGTGTTGCAGGTGAAGAGGTAAACTTAACACCGGAAGCCGGTAATCTGATTGGTGGAGCTTTCGCGAAATGGCTTGCTGCTAAGAAAAATAAAGATGTTACAGAGTTAAGAATCGGAATCGGGCATGATTCCAGAATTACAGCTGACGGCTTATACCGTGCGGCTGCTATGGGAATTACAGCTATGGGAGCAAAGGTATATGATTGTGGTCTGGTTTCAACACCATCTATGTTTATGACTACAGTATTTGATGAATTTGCTTTTGACGGTTCTATTATGATAACTGCAAGTCATCTTCCGTTTAACAGAAATGGATATAAGTTCTTTGACCGTGATGGTGGTCTGGAGCATGATGATATTACAGATGTATTGAAGCTTGCGACTAAACTGACATATACAGAGGCTGATTTATCAGGCGTAGAGCAGGTTGACAGTATTTTAGTATACTGCAATTTCCTGCAGGATAAGATAAGAAAGAGCATTCAGGCAGATCATTACGAAAAGCCTTTAGAGGGCTTGCATGTAGTCGTAGATGCAGGAAACGGTGCAGGAGGTTTCTTTGTGGAAAAGGTTCTCAAGCCTCTCGGAGCAGATACTTCGGGAAGCCAGTTCCTTGAGCCGGATGGACATTTTCCGAATCATATTCCTAATCCTGAGAACAAGCAGGCAATGGAAGCAATTAAGAGTGCCGTTTTAAACAACAAGGCAGATTTAGGAATTATTTTTGATACAGATGTAGACAGAATGTCAGCGGTTCTTCCAAACGGAGAAGAGGTAAACAGAGATGCAATTATTGCGATGATGACTGCAATTATTGCAAAGGATTATCCGGGCGGAACCATTGTAACAGACTCAGTAACCAGTGACAGACTTACCAGATTTATTGAAAGCATTGGTATGAAGCAGCACAGATATATGCGCGGATACAAGAATGTTATCAATGAGTCTGTGCGTTTAAATAAGGAAGGAATTGTTTCTCCGCTTGCAATTGAAACCTCAGGTCACGGAGCTTTAAGTGAGAATTACTTCCTTGACGACGGTGCTTATATGGCTGTTAAGCTTCTGATTGCGCTTGCCAAGGCTGCAAAAGAGGGAAAAGCACTTGCTTCCTTTATTGAGACCTTGGAAAAAGGATTTGAGGAAAGGGAATACCGCTTCAAGATTCAGGGTGAGGACTTTAAGGAATATGGATTACATGCTTTAAAAACTTTTGAGGAGCGTGCAAAGCAGAAGGGATATCAGGTTGCCCCGAATTCCTATGAAGGTGTAAGAATCACGTTTGATACGGAAGAAGTGCGGGGATGGTTATTACTTCGTATGTCCTTACATGACCCACAGATGCCGTTAAATGTGGAGGGTGTAAGAACAGGCGATTGCGACCGTTTATATCAGATTGTTTTAGAGCTTTTAGAGGGCTTTGACCGTCTGGTTAAGCCGCAATAATATAAAGCGGCGAAGCACTTATCTGCAAGTGACCGCACTTGGCACGGGAATGTGCAGAGCACATTTTGGCGCTCTGAGAAGAAGACAGCTATGGAGAGGAGAATGACAATATGAGAATTGGAATGGGATATGATGTACACAAACTGGTAGAAGGCAGATCTTTGATTATTGGTGGAGTAGAGATTCCTTA
Organism: uncultured Roseburia sp.; assembly: GCA_964387365.1. GTDB lineage: Bacteria > Bacillota > Clostridia > Lachnospirales > Lachnospiraceae > COE1. Next base: position 1,999 of record CAYLWP010000042.1, read on the forward strand.
TGAGCTTGGATTATTGGGTCACTCGGATGCGGATGTATTATTACATGCTATTTCAGATGCTTTGCTCGGAGCTGCTGCGATGGGGGATATCGGAAAGCATTTTCCGGATACGGATCCGGCTTATAAGGGGATTTCCAGTTTGATATTGCTGGAGAAGGTTGGAGCATTATTAGAGGAAAATATGTTTCTGATAGAAAATATTGATGCAACAATTATAGCGCAGGCACCAAAGATGCGTCCGCATATTGATACGATGCGTCAGAATATTGCAGATGCATTGAAAATTGATATTTCACAGGTCAATGTCAAGGCGACAACCGAGGAAGGCCTGGGATTTACAGGAGAAGGGCTGGGTATTTCTTCTCAGGCAATCTGCATTCTGACGACTCCCAGAGAGCTTTATTCTACGGATGTAGCAAAAAAAGGTTGCGAAGGATGTATGGGATGTCGTAATCTTAAATAAAATAAGAAGAATCGTAATTATGAAAGTACTGAATAATTACGAAGAATGTAATAAGGCAGCTCTAATAAGATGAAAAAAAGGGGGACAAAAATATGTCAATGATTCAAACACCACATATTAATGCAGAAGCAGATGCCTTTGGCAAGACTGTATTGATGCCGGGAGATCCGCTTCGTTCTAAGTTTATCGCGGAAAATTACATGGAAAATGCACAGCTTATTAATAATGTCAGAGGTATTCAGGGATATACCGGTACCTATAAGGGCGTTAAGGTAAGTGTCATGGCAAGCGGAATGGGAATGCCTACTATAGGAATCTATTCTTATGAGCTGTACAACTATTTTGGAGTTGAGAATATTATCCGGGTGGGGTCTACGGGTGCATTGCAGGATAATGTGAAGGTAAGAGATATTATTATTGGCATGGGCGCATGTACGAATTCCAACTACGCAAGCCAGTATGAGCTTGCAGGAACCTTTGCACCGATTGCAAGCTATTCCTTAATGAAGGAGGCCATTTCGCAGGCAGAAAAGCTGGGTGCAACGTATCATGTAGGAAACGTGTTATCATCGGACAGCTTTTATACAGATAATGGCGAAGCTTCCAATGCCGGTTGGAGAAAAATGGGAGTACTCGGAGTTGAAATGGAAGCAGCTGCATTGTATATGAACGCCGCAAGAGCAGGTAAGAATGCGTTAGCAATTCTTACAGTATCTGACCATATGATTACCGGTGAGGTAACTACGGCAGAGGAGAGACAGAACTCCTTTACCCAGATGATGGAGATTGCTTTGAATACCGCAGTAGAGTTGGAACGGTAAAACAGTTGACAAAATAAGAGAAATTGCATATTCTATATGTAACTGTTCAGAGTGAAGTATTTTCGAGATTGGCTCTGAATAGTTGTTTCTATTATAATAAAGGCTTTGAACGGAAGAGTAAGTAATCGGAAGCTGTACAGAGAGAGAATGTCATTGGCTGAAAGCATTTTCGAGCAAGAGGATTACCCAAGTGCATCCGGGAGCTGATACCGTGAGCGTTAGAGATTAACGGGTAGCGGGATACGTTTCACACGCGTTAAGTGTCAGAGTGTTGGGCAGTAGCCCATTAAAAGAGTGGAACCGCGGATAAATTCGTCTCTTAAGATGAGTTTATCCGTTTTTTGCGCGAATGAGCAAAGTCATAGTGTTATACCGAAAATGGAGGCTTGAGAATGGAATGGCTAAAAAGAATCCGAAATGAAATAAGAGTAATACGCGAAAGAGACCCGGCAATTCATTCAGATATGGAGGTCTTTCTTTACCCGAGCTTCAAGGTAATGCTTCACTACCGTGTGGCACATAAGCTTTATATGAATAAGCATTATTTCCTTGCAAGATGGGTGTCGCAGCGAGGTGTGAGAAAGACAGGAATTGAGATACATCCGGGTGCGCAGATTGGCGAAAACTTCTTTATCGATCACGGAAATGGTGTTATTATTGGAGAAACAGCGATAGTAGGAAATAACGTAACCCTGTATCAGGGCGTTACCCTTGGCGGAACCGGAAAAGAGCATGGAAAGCGCCATCCGACCATTGGGGATAATGTTATGATTAGCGCCGGTGCCAAGGTACTTGGTTCCTTCACCGTAGGAGATAATTCCAAGATTGGCGCAGGCAGCGTTGTAATCGAGGAAGTGCCGCCAAACTGTACTGTTGTAGGTGTTCCGGGAAGAGTGGTGCGACGCAATAATCAAAAGCTGGTGCTGGAGGATATGGACCAGACAGATTTACCGGATCCGGTAAGCGAAGATATCAGGGCATTGCAGCAAGCCAATTCCCAGATGGCAAATCATATATTGGAGCTTGAGAATGAGCTGAAACAGTTGCGAAAAGACATGGAGTCGGCAACGGACAGATAGGACTTATCAATAAGCAAGTAGGAGGAAAGTCTAAGATGGAAAATAAATTGTCATTTTATAACACGTTAACAAGAAAGGTTGAACCGTTTATTCCGAATGAGGATGGCAAGGTTGCCATGTATACCTGCGGACCTACGGTTTATCATTTTGCACATATCGGTAACCTGAGAAGCTATATTATGGAGGATATTCTGGAAAAGACCTTACGTTATGTTGGATATGACGTTAAGCGTGTTATGAATATTACAGACGTAGGACACTTATCCAGTGATGCCGATACCGGTGAGGATAAGATGCTCAAGGGTGCAAAAAGAGAGCATAAGACAGTAATGGAGATTGCAAAGTTCTATACAGATGCTTTTTTTGCTGATTGTGCCAAGCTCAATATTAAGACTCCTGACGTGGTAGAGCCTGCAACAAATTGTATTCCGGAATTTATTCATATGATTGAGGTTCTTCTTGAGAAGGAATATGCATACGAAAGCGGCGGAAACATTTATTTTGATACTTCCAAGCTTACCGATTACTATGTATTTTCAAGCCAGAGTGAGAAGGAGCTTCTCGTTGGTGTCAGAGATGATGTAGATGAGGACGAAAATAAGAAGAATAAGAGCGACTTCGTTCTTTGGTTCACAAAGTCTAAGTTTGATGATCAGGAATTAAAGTGGGACAGCCCATGGGGCGTTGGATATCCGGGCTGGCATATCGAGTGCTCCTGCATCAGTATGAAGCATCTTGGCGAATATATGGACATCCATTGTGGTGGTGTTGACAATATTTTCCCGCATCATACAAACGAAATTGCACAGAGTGAAGCCTTTGTCGGACACAAATGGTGTAATTACTGGTTCCATGTACATCATTTAAATGATAAGTCAGGAAAAATGAGTAAGTCCAAGGGTGATTTCCTGACAGTTTCCCTGCTTATGGAAAAGGGATATAATCCGTTGGTTTACAGATTATTCTGCTTACAGTCACACTATCGTAAGCCATTGGAATTCTCATATGAAGTATTAGACAATATGGTAGCTGCTTATGACAAGCTGGTTAAGAGAATCGGTACTTTGCAGCAGGATGGTACTGTTGATGAAGCAAAGTATCAGGAGTACAGGGCGAAGTTCGAGGCTGCTTTGTGTGACGATTTGAATACTTCTATGGCAGTAACCGTTTTATATGATATGTTAAAGGCTGATATGTCAGATGCAACTAAGTTTGCTCTTGCAAAGAGCTATGACGAGGTACTTTCCTTAAATCTTACAACAGCTCATGCAGAAAAGGAACAGGATAGAGGTGTTGATGCAGAGCTGGAAAGCTATGTTTTAGCTAAGATAGAAGAGAGAAAGGCTGCAAAGAAGGAAAAAGATTTTGCAAAGGCTGACGCAATCAGAAATGAACTTCTGGAAAAAGGAATTGTGTTAGAGGATACACGCGAGGGCGTAAAATGGAAGAAAATGTAAGCTTATTAGAGCAAATTCATCAGGTGTTCGGAGAAAGTGAGGTCGATATTCGTACTTATTCTCCCCTGACCTTTGCCTATATCGGAGATGCCATTTTTGAAATGATTATCCGTACCTTGATTGTGGAGCGTGGACAAAGAGCGGCCAATACCCTTCACAAGCATACAACGAAAATTGTTTGTGCAGGAACGCAGGCGGCTATCGCGGAAGCAATTATGGAGGATTTGACTGAGGAAGAACAGGATATTTACCGCAGAGGAAAGAATACCAAGCTTCATTCCTCTGCGAAGAATGCTTCGCTTACGGATTACCGGAAAGCGACCGGCTTTGAGGCGGTTTGCGGATATTTGTATTTAACAGGAAAAACAGCCCGCGTCGTGGAGCTGGTAAGTATCGGGCTGGATAAGTTAGGTATTGAAATATAATTCTGTTTTTATAAATATGTTTCAGAAGTTCATACTTAATGCCGATATAAATACAGATATGAGATAATAGTAATGATTGCAGAAAGGCAAAGTGAAATGAGATACGAAGAATTTACAATAGAAGGAAGAAATGCGGTAATCGAGGCATTTCGTTCCGGTAAGCCGATTGATAAGATTTTTATTCAGGATGGTGTACAGGACGGTCCGGTGCAGACAATCAAGCGTGAGGCAAAGAAGCACAATACCATGGTGAAGTTTGTAACGAAGGAACGTCTTGACCAGCTGAGTGAGACCGGTAAGCACCAGGGCGTGATTGCTTATACAGCAGCCTATGAATATGCAGAGGTAGAGGATATTTTAGAGGCGGCAAGGGAAAAAGGCGAGGCACCATTTATCTTTTTGCTTGATAATATTGAGGATCCGCATAACCTTGGAGCGATTATCAGAACAGCCAATCTGGCAGGAGCACATGGTGTGATTATCCCTAAAAACAGGGCAGCAGGCTTAACTGCTACGGTAGCAAGAACCTCGGCAGGTGCTTTGAACTATACACCGGTAGCCAGAGTAACGAATCTTGCAAAAACAATTGAGGACCTGAAAAAAGAAGGTATGTGGTTTGTTTGTGCAGATATGGGTGGAACCGTTATGTATGACCTTAATCTGACAGGCTCTATCGGACTGGTTATCGGTAATGAAGGTGAAGGTGTCGGCAGACTGGTGAAGGAGAAGTGTGATTTTATCGCTTCGATTCCTATGAAGGGCGATATCGATTCCCTGAATGCATCAGTTGCGGCAGGAGTGCTTGCATACGAAATCGTTCGTCAGAGAAGATAAATTATAACTATGTGCCCGGCAAGCTGCAAAAGCATCTGAGGAGTTTGCAGGCTTTGGAAAAGTGGGAAAGCGTTAGGTGAGAGTATGTACAAGGCTTACACAGATGAAGAACTGATTGACAGACTTCGTGACGGTGAGAGTCAGATTACTGATTATATCATGGATAAATATAAAAATCTGGTCAGGAAAAAGGCAAAATCCATGTATATTCTCGGAGCAGATAATGATGACCTGATTCAGGAGGGAATGATTGGGTTATATAAGGCAATCCGTGATTATGATGCGGGAAGAGATGCCAGCTTTTATACCTTTGCCGATTTGTGTGTGTCCAGACAGATGTATACGGCGGTTCAGGCTTCAAGGAGAGAAAAACATGCACCGCTCAATTCTTACATTTCACTCTATGCTGATATGACAGAAGGGGAACATGAAGGAAGCGAAGCGGAGCTGATACAGATACTGGCATCCCGTACGGAGACGAATCCGGAGGAGCTTTTTATTGATAAAGAGAACGTAGCAGATATTGAAGCGCTGATTGATAAGGAACTGAGCAGCTTGGAAAAGCAGGTGCTTGACCTGTATCTTACGGGAATGACTTATTCTCAGATTGCAAAGGTCCTTGGAAGGGATGAGAAGTCCACAGACAATGCTCTGCAGCGCATGAAGGCAAAGCTAAAACGGGCAGTACATAGCAAGTAGAGGAGAAGCATGGTACAAAAGAGAAAACAATCCCTGAACAGAATAGTGTTACTTGTGACTTTATTTTGCATGCTCGGAAACAGTATAACGGCAATGGCAGCAGATGAAAGCCGACGTTATTGGAACATGACACAGGTAACGATTGAAGAGGCGGATATGACCATGCAGGTGCCCTCTTCCTGCCATCTGCTTACTCAGAATATAGAGGAAGATGACCCTTATCTGCAGAAAGTGGGAGCAGACAGGGAGACGATACAGAATTACTATAAGGAATCAGGAATCGTGCTCAATGCGATTGCGCCGGATGATACCTATGAAATTGTTGTAACGATGAATGAGAGCAATCATATTGATTACGTGTACAACCTGCATTCACTGACCAAGGAACAGATGCAGCAGTTGGCGGAAACGATACAGACAACGTATGCATCCTACGGTTATGAAGTTGATGGCTATGAGCTGTATCAGACAGAGCAAGCCTCGTATATACTTTTTTCTTTCAGCCAGTTATACGGAGAGCAGAAGGTACAATGCAGCCAGTTCTATACGATTAGAAACAGCAGAATCTATAACATTACACTGCGAAGCTATACCGGTGAGATAACAAAGGAATTAGAAACCATATTCCGGCAGGTAGCGGATAGTACGACTTATACCGATACCGGGAATAACGTTTTCTATGGTAATGAAGATTACGGCGTAAGCTTTTTGCTTGCTGGGGGATGGGAGGCTTCTTCGCAGGCGCAGGATAATCCGTATCTGCAGACGCAGTATGTGCATGCGAATGAATTAGGTGAGAGCATCCAGTTCTTCTGTATGGATATCTGGGGGGATATGAACGCATTTCACAGATTATTCAATTCGCGTGAATCGCTTACCATGAAGGATGGAATGACGAATGCAGATAAGAATAAGTATAAATCATATGTGTCCGGATTTTTCAGTGAATATGGTTCTGTTTCCTTTAAACAGTTCGGAGAAAACTGGTATTTGATTAGTGAGATGCCCAAGCTGGTTACGGATGAAAATACAGAGGGTACTTATCTTCAGAAAAGTGCAGTATCGATTCAGAATGGATTTCTCTATGCTTTTCAGTATGGGTATTATGAGAAAGCCAATCTGCATGAGGCAGATTTTGAAGAGTTACTGAAAAAGGTATCCTACGAGAATCCCCAAATCGTTTCGGAGGATGGAAAATATTATGAGGATATAGCAGGAATGGTGGTTAAAATCGTGATTTTAGCGGTGTTAATCGTTGCAATGCTGGCAGTTATTATATACCTCTATCATAAGGGCAGTGAGGAGAAGAAGCTATGAAAGTAGCTTCTTTTTTCGTGGTTCAGATTGTTTCAAATAGTCAGAAAATAACAATATTTGCGTGACAAAACATGAATTTTTTGAGATAATATTTACATGGGGAATATATGATAACAGGGGGAAAAATCATGCAGGATAGCGTACTTGACCTGACAATCGTGGTGCCGGTTTATAATCCGGATGAGAGGCTGGTTAAAATGATAAAAGAGCTCAGAAGACGGGGCTTTCATGATATCATTGTTGTAAATGACGGTAGTGATGAGGAGCATGGAATGCCACTGGAACAGGTAGAGGGCGATGCGACGGTTATTCACTACGGAAAGAATAGGGGAAAAGGAAAAGCAATGAAGATAGCCTTTTCTTTTTGTAAGGAAAATCGTAAAAAATCACAGGGAATCATTATTGCGGACTGGGAAAACCAACACCACCCGGATGATGTGTATGCCTGTGGGAAGACTTTACTTGAAAATAATGGTCATTTAATTCTTGGCTGTAGGGATTTTCGAGGAGATGATGTACCGCTTCGCAGTAAGTTGGAAAATGGTATCAGGAAAGGCGCCTTATTTGTTTTTAGGGGAATCAGGGTATCTGATGCACAGGCAGGACTGTGCGCATTCGGAATGAACTGGCTTGCAAGACTTATGGAGGAAAAGGGAGAGCGTTCGGAATATGAAAACAATGTGCTTCTTGAAGTAAAGGATCTGGATATGCCTATTATAGAGATTCCGATCAGAACATTATCGGCATAACAAAACAGGTCTTGTAATGAAACGTGGCTTACGGTAAACTAACGATAGGGAAGATAGAAATAGGAAGGATAAGAGCAGTCCCGTGGGACTGCTTTTGCGTTTGATATGAAGTATAAGGTTCTAAAGAAGTATTTTGGATATGAATCGTTTCGTGAGGGGCAGGAGGAATTAATCGATGCATTGCTGCAGAGACAGGATGTGTTTGGAATTATGCCGACAGGTGCCGGTAAGTCCTTGTGTTATCAGGTGCCGGCGCTGATATTTCCGGGGATTACTCTGGTAATCTCACCCTTAATCAGTCTGATGAAGGATCAGGTTGCGGCATTGAACCAGGCAGGCGTCTATGCGGCTTATCTGAACAGCTCACTTACGCAGGGACAGTATTTCAAGGCATTGGAATTTGCCAAGGCGGGAAAGTATAAGATTATTTATGTGGCACCCGAGCGTCTGCTTACGGATTCCTTTTTAAGCTTTGCACTGCAGGCGGATATTTCCTTTATCAGTGTGGACGAGGTACATTGCGTTTCCCAGTGGGGACAGGATTTCAGACCGAGCTACCTTAAGATTGTAGAGTTTATCAGGCGTTTGCCAGGGCGCCCTGTCGTAGGCGCTTTTACGGCAACGGCAACCAAGGCAGTTCGCGACGATGTTATGCGCATTTTGCAGCTGCATAATCCGAAGGTGGTAACAACGGGCTTTGACAGAAAGAATCTGTCCTTTACCGTAAAAACTGCAAAGGATAAGAAGGCAGAAGTGCTTTCTCTGTTGCAGGAATATCGCACAGAGAGCGGAATTATTTACTGCATCACCAGAAAGCTTGTGGAAGAAGTGTACGAACTGCTGCAGGAAAATGGTATCTCGGTTTCCAAGTATCATGCAGGCATGGAAGACAGGGAACGCATGGAGAATCAGGATGATTTTATCTATGACAGAACGCAGGTGATGGTTGCCACAAATGCCTTTGGTATGGGAATAGATAAACCGGATGTAAGATTTGTCATTCATTACAATATGCCGAAAAATATGGAAAGCTATTATCAGGAGGCGGGGCGTGCAGGACGTGACGGCGAGAATTCGGATTGTATTCTGCTGTATAGTGCGCAGGATGTGCATACGAATCAGTTCTTTATTGAAAATAACCGTGAAAATGAAGAACTGAGCGAGGCGGAGCTTGCGCAGGTCATGGAGAAGGACAGGGAACGTCTGAAAAAGATGACATATTACTGTTATACCAGCGACTGCCTCAGAGCCTATATGCTACGCTATTTTGGAGAGCAGACGGGAGATTACTGCGGGAACTGCAGTAACTGCCTGAAGAATTATGAAGAGGTTGATGTTGCAAAGTATGCCAGAATGATTCTTGGTTGTATCGAGGAAAGCCGGGAACGGTATGGGGCAACGGTTATTGCGGATACGCTTCGCGGCAGTAAAAATGAAAAAATAGAGCGTTACCGGATGAATCAAAACAGCTATTACGGAGCCATGCGGGGGATGAGTCAGGACAGGGTGAGACAGATTATCCGGTTTATGCTGACAAGAGGCTATCTGATGCAGACCGATGACGGTTACGCTGTTTTGAAGCTGACGGAGAGCTCCTATGACCTGACTGTGAAGGGCGAGCAGCTGCTTATGAAACTGCCGAAGGAGAAGGCAGAGGCAGCCGCCTGGGATGGAGCAAAGCGCAAGCTTGAGAAGGCACAGCTTACGAAGGCAAAGCGCATCATGTCAGACAAACCGGAGCTTTACGAGAGACTGCGAGAGCTTCGTAATGAGACGGCAAGGGCGATGCATGTTCCGGCGTATGTTGTTTTTACAGACAGAACCTTACTGGAAATGAGCGGATATCTTCCGGTGACAAGGGAGGAGATGCTGGGAATTACCGGTGTGGCGCAGGCTAAGTATGAAAAATACGGAGAACAGTTTATTGCCGTAATCAGGAAGTATAAGGATGAGCATGGAGTGCAGGCACAGGCACCCAGGGCAACCGCAAAAATCAGATTTTAACAAAAAAGTTTTTTTGATTGACCTATGATTACAGGAACGTTAAAATGATTATGTAAACAAGCCTTTACGGCAGTATAGTAAACTGCCGCAAAGAGCTTGTACAATAAAAGGGTAACGAAAATGGAAAGGGAAAGGTATATGAGGAGAAAAGAGTTAACAGGAATGGGGAAGAGACTGGCAGCGATAGGAATGACGCTTGCCATGACAGTTGCGGTGTTAGGAGGAAGTCTTGCTTCTTCTGTCGAAGTTCAGGCAGAGGAAATGCCCGGATATGTAAGAAGTGTATATACAAATGAATGGATTCCTGCAAATCAGGCGTTGTTTCGCCCGATTGCAGTCATGATGCCGACAGATAAGAAAGCACAGCCTTCCTATGGAATCGGTAACGCGAAGATTTTATACGAGATAATGGAAGAGGGAGAGATTTCAAGACAGCTTGCAGTGATTGATGACTGGCATACCTTGCCACAGATTGGTAATATCAGAAGCTGTAGAGCATATTATATTCCGCAGGCAACGGAATGGGATCCGATTCTGATTCATTTCGGCGGTGTTGTATATATGAAGGACAGAATTATGGCTGCTGATATCAATAATCTTTCCGGCTCTGCGCAGTACGGAGTAGGCGGAGGAACGGTAGGTGCCAATGCCTTTTTCAGAACAACGGATAAGAAGGCGCCGCACAATGCCTATACAAGCGGACAGAATGTAATCAATACCTGTATACAGCTTGATTATTCGCTGTTAATCAGAGACGGCTATTATAATCCGAAGCATTTTACCTTTGCGCAGGGTGTCAATACGCTGGAGCAGTATGCTACGGCAGCAAAGACAGCCAATGTCATTGATTTGTCACAGATATTTACTTATACCAAGAGTGCCTTTGCGTATAATCCGGCAGACGGTTTATATTACAAGACACTTCACGGAGAGCCGCAGGTTGATGCGCTGACAGGACAGCAGCTTACCTTTGCCAACGTAATCGTACAGAACACCAAATGGTGTAAGCTGGATCAGAACGGTTATCTGTATTTCCAGAACTACGATACAACAGAGGACGGTTATTATTTCACGAAGGGAAAAGCGATTCATGTGACCTGGCAGAAGACAGGTGATTACACACCGACAGTTTACTATGATGACTTTGGTAATGAGATTCAGTTGAATGAAGGAAAAACGTATATTGCAATAGCACAGAAGGAAAGACCGGTGCTTTACTACTAAAATAATGGAAAATATTGCGGGGATTGCTGTTTGGGCAATCCCCTTATTTGTTGCAAAAGCCCGACAAGCTCTAAATAAAAACAACAAAACAAAGAAGCCCGAGGTTATCGGGCTTCCTGTTTGTGTAAAAGGGGAATTCTTCCGGAATTGCTAATTAGCAAGTCTAGCATCTCTGCTAAACATGTATTTATCATACACTTTATAATTGTATTTGTATATAACTAAATTGCGATATAATAACACTATATTGATTAATAAACATCTTTTTTGAACAGCGGATCAAAGAAGGATTTACGGGAAATATATCCTATTATTCGGGTAAAAATGATACCTGCTAAGGAACCGGAACTGTCGATAAATACATCCTTTTTTGAGGCTGCTCTGCCGCTTACAAAGAGCTGGTGATATTCGTCAAGATAGGCAAAGCCGATGCAGAGAATCAGCGCCGTAAGCATCAGCCAGATTCCGCGAATGCCGTAAACATAAAGCGGGAGGGAAATTGCCACAGCAAGAATAAAGTATTCCGAGAAATGTGCCGTTTTCCGGATGTAGTGATGAATCTTGTCCACGCCCTTGTCCATCTGTTCTTCGGTCAGTTCAAAATCAAAGACACGGTCAACGACGGTAATGACCTTGTAGGAAACCTGATAGCTTAACTGCGAGCTGGTAGTTCCGTCCTGCGCAGAGAAGGAATAGATACTGTACATGATGATGAGTGCCGGAACAAAGGACAGTGGTTTCAAGATAACACGCGCCGCTGTTCTGATAAAAGACTGAAATGTCATAATGTTCTCCGTTCTGATTCAAAAATAAATCGGTATTATCTGCTTCCTGCCGGAACGAGAGTGACCAGCAAAAGCAGTTCTTATTATAATATCCCAAAAACAATATCTCAAGCAAAAAATACGTGTACTTTTCAGGGAGATATGTTAGAATATTATCAAGGTATTGTGGGAATGTCATACAGAGGAGGGGGTTATCTGTTATGCAGGATAAGGAAAAATTATCAAGAGAAGAGATTATTTATGTATATCAGGATGATACGATGAAGCTGCTTAAGTATCTGAACTGGCTTGAGAAGGTAAACGGTCAGGATACATCGAATCTTTATAACGGTGAGGAACTTGACAAAACTTCCATGGCAGTTCCGGTTTATGATTCTACTTTATTGAGCTTCGTTCGTGACGCAAAAGACACGGTGTTTATGAATAAGAATTACGTTTATACTTATTCACAGCATCGCTTGAAGAGCTGGAAGGACGAGCTTGCAATCATTGATACCTGTACCTTGCAGGATATGAAGGTGCTGGGAGATATTTTATCGAAGTATGTGTTGAAGGGTGAGGTAAGAGGCGCATACTGGTCTGAGGGTGTAAAATCAGGCGTATTTTTGGCTTTATTGCTGAAGTTGAAGGAATTACTTGAAATAAAAAAGCCACTGGCATAAAACGGGGAGCATACATATGGGAAACAAATCTGTACAGAAGAAAAGATATATCGTAGAGAAGGCGAGAGAGGTATTTGGTAAAAACGGTTATCGAAAGGTTACGATGAAGGATATCGTAGAAGCCTGCGGCATTAGCCGTGGCGGCTTGTATTTGTATTTTACGGATACAAAGTCACTTTTTGAGGCTGTATTGGAGACGGAAGAGAAGGATACGGATATTCTTGAAGCTATACAGGACCGGGAGGCAACTCCGGGAGAGAAGCTGCTTATGTATCTGGAAGCGCAGAAGCAGTCTATGATGAAGCAGGATAATCTGGCAACAGCTACATTTGAATACCTGTTTGAACAGAAGGAAGCAGATGCAAAAAATGTCCGTTCAGAAGCTGTAACCGGTTTGGAGAGGCTGATTGCAGACGGTGTTAAACAGGACTGGATGGAATGTGAGAATCCGCTTCTTGCGGCAAAGCATATTGTGTATGCCCTGGACGGCATGCTGGCAGCGTCCCGGACAACAGGTATTTCAGAGGAAGAAATCGATCAGGAAATCGAGTATATTCTCGGAATTTTTGGACTGACATTAGAATAGAGAAAGAGGAAAAAGGGATGCGTTGCGTCCCTTTTATTACGTATGTTGGTGCATTTTACCACAGAAAAACGGATTAAAAAAGTAAATTCCCCTTTTTTTCGTACATTTAGACGGTTGAAAAAAGTAATAAAAACGATATAATATTCTTATTATTAGATTTACGGAGGACTCATTAAATGGGAAATGTAAAACGTATTTACGTAGAAAAAAAAGATTCCTTTGCTGTTAAGGCAAGAGAGTTGGAAGAAGATATTAAGGGTTACCTTGGTATCGCAGGCTTGGAGAAGGTTAGAATCTTCATTCGTTATGACGTGGAGAATTTATCTGACGCTACCTTTGAAAAGGCTTGCAATTGTGTATTTTCAGAGCCACCTGTAGATGTTCTGTTCCGTGAGGCATTTGATATGCCTGCAAATGGAAAGTGCTTTTCAGTAGAATTTCTTCCGGGTCAGTATGACCAGAGAGCAGACTCTGCGGTACAGTGTGTACGCTTCCTTAAGGAAGATGAAGAACCAATTATCAAGACAGCAGTTACTTATCTTCTGATTGGTGATATTTCCGATGATGAGTTCATGAAGATAAAGTCTTATTGTATCAACCCTGTTGATTCCAGAGAGACAGATATGGTTAAGCCGGAGACTCTTGTAACCAATTTCGAAGAGCCGGATGATGTTGCAATTGTTACCGGATTTATTGACAAGGCAGAGGCAGATTTAAAGGCACTTTATGATTCTTTTGGACTTGCTATGACCTTTAAGGATTTCCTGCATATTCAGAATTATTTCAAGAATGAAGAGAAGAGAGATCCGTCCATTACAGAAATCAGAGTACTTGATACTTATTGGTCTGATCACTGTCGTCATACAACCTTCTCTACCGAGTTGAAGGATGTTACTTTTGAAGAGGGCTATTATACAGAGCCGATTAAGACTACATATAAGAAGTATTTAGAGACCAGAGAGGAAATCTTCCGGGGAAGAAAGGACAAGTATGTTTGTCTGATGGATCTTGCCCTTATGGCTATGCGTAAGCTTGAAAAAGAAGGAAAGCTTGCAGATAAAGAGGTTTCTAACGAGATTAATGCATGTTCTATCGTTGTTCCTGTTGAAATTGACAAGGAAGACGGTAAGGGCGTTATCACAGAAGAGTGGCTCATCAACTTCAAGAATGAGACACATAACCATCCGACAGAAATCGAGCCTTTCGGTGGTGCGGCTACCTGTCTTGGCGGCGCTATCCGTGATCCGTTATCAGGACGTACCTATGTATATCAGGCTATGCGTGTAACCGGTGCTGCAGATCCTACCGTTCCGGTAGAGGATACCATGAAGGGTAAGCTTTCTCAGAAGAAGCTTGTTCGTGGTGCTGCTGACGGATATTCTTCCTACGGTAATCAGATTGGTCTTGCAACCGGATATGTTAAGGAAATCTATCATCCGAATTATGTTGCAAAGAGAATGGAAATCGGTGCTGTTATGGGTGCTGCTCCAAGAGCAAGTGTTATCAGAGAGGATTCCGATCCGGGCGATATCATCATCCTGTTAGGCGGACGTACAGGACGTGACGGCTGCGGTGGTGCGACAGGTTCTTCCAAGGTACACACAGAGGCTTCTATCGAGACCTGCGGTGCTGAGGTTCAGAAGGGTAATGCACCTACAGAACGTAAGATTCAGAGATTATTCAGAAGAGAAGAGGTAAGTAAGTTAATCAAGAAGTGTAATGACTTCGGTGCAGGCGGTGTTTCCGTTGCTATCGGTGAGCTTGCTGACGGTCTTGTTGTAGATATGGATAAGGTGCCAA
>CAYLWP010000043.1:0-16811 GCA_964387365.1 uncultured Roseburia sp.
TTAAAAGAGTAAAATGCAAAGTAAACGGAGCTTCAAAGAGAATGCATGTTTGTACTAGCTGCTTAAGATCCGGAAGCGTTGAAAGAGCTTAATTAAGATTTATATAAGAAAAAGAAAGTACACAATGTACTTTCTTTTTTTATGTCATGCTTCAAACAAAACCGTTAACTACACTTCATAGTAATCTCTTCTCAGGCTCTCATACTCTGCCTGAATTCGCATCAAGGTTCTGCTGTCTCCGCACTTATTGTCCGGATGAAAAATCTTCAATAATTCCTTGTAACGCTTTCTCAGTGCGAGCTGGTTATCTACACCACAGAAAAATACGGGACCGTCACTTTTTCCGAAATCCATGTGCTGATTTCTTGCATTTGCCATGCGTTCCTTTTTTAACCTGTTTTTTTCAAAGTCCAAATTCAAGCGCTCACACTCAAGAGCCTTCTTGTCCAACGCAAGCTGACGAAAAGCATTTTCAATAATCTTTTTCTTTTCCTCCACATATGCTTCGTTGTCTCGGAAACGCACATTTTCTGCCTTAACCCGTTTGTCTAATGCATTTCTGTCCCGCTCAAGTAACCGTCTTTCAAGCTGAAGTTCACGCCCCAGCTCAATCAGTTCATCTTTCTGCGCCTGAATTCTGACCTGCTCCTGAAACAACCAGACCTTCAGCTCCTTGAGCTCGTCCGTCGTCTCAGCCTTCGTGAGCTTCTCATCAAAATTCACCATATGCATACTCCCTTAATATTACCTTCTATGTTATAAGATGTACTCCCACATCTAACAACCGCAATCAAATAAAATAAAGCCTAACAGCAGTAAAAGCACAATAGCCAAAAGCCCTATCCAGATATTTTTAATCAAAAGCATCAGCAGCATGCCTATTCCAATCCAAAATAAGGTATAACCGATAAGCTTTCTCATAGAATAACCTCTGATTTTCTCTTATTCTATTGTATGACTGCTTTTTTATTTTGATAACACTTTCTTACTATGCTTCCTCATCCGGAAAAGCTGCCTTTACGGCATCCTCATCGCTCGGCATCTGCTCCTTCGGCGCAGTAAACCTGTCCACCAGGTCAGGAATCATATCCAGTACCTTCGTCATGCTGTCCTGATTTTTAATATTTACAAGTCTGATCTGTCCGTTTTTGATAACAAGCACTGCACTCGGGCTCATCTTTCCGGACATTCCGCCACCGCCGCCGTTCTTTTTCTCCTGAACGGATGCACCGGCACCAACACCAAATGTCACATCAACCAAAGGAATAATCGTGGTATCACCTATCTGAATCGGCTCTCCTACTACTGTTTTTGAAGAGAGAAATCCTTCCATCCCCTTCATCATAGTACCAACCATTTCCTGAAAATTACGATCTGCCATACTTTACTTTCCCTCCCGCACCAGACATTTTCGTAAACGTCTGATATTTTTATCAAATAATAGAATCATCAAGGTCCACAGATATACATAGACCGTTATTCTGCCCTTACAATAAAAATCGCCTTCCATAACAGGCTGTTCAAAGTCAGGACTAATATCAATATGCCCCTGATGTAACGGGTATAACATTCCCCAAACACCTAATATATCACCCATCAAAGCAGGGTTCTCCATACCGATATGGAGATTTACCTGAAGCTTCTGCGGCTTCAGATTCCTGCCGATTCGTAAAAGCTGTTTTTTACAGGCTTCCAGAGCCGCTTTTGTGGAATCCTTTTTGAATAATTCCACGTAATATGTTATGTTAGCCTTTACCTCTTTTATTGTATCACATATCCTATGAAATGTGTACTTGATATTTCTGAAGATTTGGACAGCCTTGGAGAACAGCAGCTTTAGCCTTTGAAAGATACTAAGCTTCTCCTCTTCTGCCGGTTCTTCGAAGATATCTTTTTTCTCGCAAAGCGGCGTGTCTGCCGGCTTCTTTTTCTCAACAGAAGATGCCGCAAGCTCCGGTTGTTTCTCCTGCCTGTCCTTCTTCTTTTTTTCCTTTTTGGGCTTCTTCACCTTTTCCTTTTTCTTCTGATTATCAAAAACTGTTATGCCAAATATCCTTAGCTTCACCGAAAAAGGCTGTTCCTTTTCCAACAAAACGGCAACGGATACGATGTGAAGCAGCCAGCTTACTCTTGCCTTTACGCCATAAGAATCCTTGTAATAGCCCTCTGCCCTGTAACGAACAGGGACAAAAAGCACCAGACATACAGCCAGAAGCAGGAGTCCTAAAATAACTAGTATTGTAATTCCTATGAACCTCAATATGGTTAAAACCACTGACAGCATAATTTCCCCTTATTGTTTATTGATGATAGCAAAATGTTTTTATATTATAGCCGCCTGTTTGTGCACTCACATCCAGAAGTATCTTCTGCACCAGATCCACGGCAGCCCAATAGCTGTCTGCAATGCCAATCACATACGGCGGATTTTTCCGATAATAAGACTGATTTAAGACAACATTATGGTATATATTCATTAAGTCATTCTGCTCCGATAATGTAATTACATAAATAAAGGGCATCGTTTTTCCAAGCTTCAGCTTCCATACAATCTGCCTTTTCTTCTTTTGCAAGGATGGACTTGTATATAATTTTTTATATAAACGCATACGAATCAACTCCTAATATCCCCCATTTACGCCGTTTTATGCAAAATTGCAAAACAACATATTTTATGTAACCCTTATCTAGTGTACCATATATTTTACAAATTTAAAAGAAGGTCTTGCGACCTTCTTAGTTTGGTTTTATCCATTGTTTCTTTTTTCTTAATTCCTGGTATGTCTGATAGGCCTGCTCTAATATCTGCTTTTCGTTCGGGAACTTCAGCAGATGATAGGCCTCATGATACTTATAATAGCCGGAATCCTCAAAAAATTCTTCCTTTTGCGGCTTGCTGAAATAACTGTCTGCCATCATCAGATACCAATGAACTTCCTTTGTAACGACATCCTGTGGTACTGAAAAAGTATACTCACTTTTTCCTATGTACTTCATAACGGTTGCTTTTACTCCGGCTTCTTCAAATACTTCGCGGAGAGCCGTTTCGATATGTTTTTCACCATCTTCGACAGTTCCCTTGGGCAATACCCAGCCTTCATATCTGTTCTTATAATTCTTATATAAAACAAGAATCTTTCCTCTGAATATGACGACGCCTCCACAGCTTGTTGCTTCTATCATGACGTTTCCTCCTGTATGGTGCATCGCTAATGCTATTCAATGCTTTCGATAATGCTGATAATCTGCTCTGTTTCAAAAGGCTTTGTAACAAATTCTGCAGCTCCCAGCTTGATTGCCTCCAGCATTTTTTGTTTTTGTCCGGCTGCTGTAACCATAATGACTTTGGCAGCAGGGTCGAATTCCTTAATCTTCACTAAGGTTTCTATACCATCCATAACCGGCATGGTAATGTCCAGCGTTACAAAATCAGGCTTAAGCTCCTGATATTTCTCAAGACCTTCTTCACCGTTTTCAGCCTCTGCAACGATTTCATAGTTATGCTCTTCTAAAATATTTCTTAGTACGCTTCTTGAAGTTTTAGAGTCGTCAATAATGATAACTGTACGCATTTTGCATCTCCTCACTTTATCTACTGACACATGTATGTATTACCACCGCCCGGCTACTGGTATATCTCATATACCGCCCGGAAGCAGAAACCATTTGCATGAATCGGAATAACAAATAATTTGTTTTCATTCAGATATAACCCATTCATCGAATAATCCGGCGAATGAAGGTCAATCACAAGATCGTTATAGCTCAAATTCGTTGCAAACAATCCGTTTACACAGTTAATAAATTCTCCGACACTATCAAGTGCATCCTCATCCAGCGCACGGTGCTTGTCTTCCGTAAAATAGTTTGCAATTCCCAAAAGATGATTGCCTGCACCACTGATATACAGCTTAAAGTTCAAATCTCCGCTTACAGCCTGTCCCGCATAACTGTCAAGCTGAATCGCACTCGAAGCATATGCCTTATCAAGATATACTTCCTTATCAATCAGACGTTTCATCGTCTGTATCAGAGTTACCGTAAGCTCGCGCAAATGAGCATTTTTCAGCGGAACAAACGTTTTAATAATTTCCTCTAAATCATCGAGCATAAAGGAATTCATCTGTGAATCCGTATATCCATTCTCCGTCTGGAATGAACCGATAATCTGAGTAAGCTGTTCCGGTCTGAGATAATTATTGTTTACCAGAAGCTGTAAAAACTTCATAAAGGAATTGTTCTGAAAAGAAGTCAACTGATCCAGCTTTTCATCAGAAATCAATCCTGCCTCTACTGCCGCTTCTCCAACACAACGGCCTGTACCACCAAGCTGTTCCATCAATGCCTGAACCTGTTGCGGGGCTAAAATCTTACGCGCAATCGCTACTGTCTCAACCTGAGCCTTCAGCTCCTTGGGAACAGGTAACAGACCATTTAACTGCTCCTGTGTAATACATTTCTTTTCTACTAAGTAATTTCCGAATAAACGGTTAAGCATTCTCGTTCCCTCCTCTTGTGTGTCTCATCACATCATAGGAAATACCTTACATGCCATTTCATTAAAATACACCTTATAATTAATATACACCATTTTTCCAAAAAATACAAAGTATTCTTTGTTAATTTGCATAATTTCAAGCAAATTTCAGTCTAAATATCCTTTTGTAGTAATATTCAAAAGCAAGCCTGAAAGCACTTATACAATCCAATTACCTTAATCCGCATAATATTCATCAAAAATTTGTCTGGCAATCGGGGCTGCGCATTCTCCGCCGGAGCCTCCGCCCTCCACGATTACCGTTACCTGAATCGGCTTGTCAGTATCGTAGGAATATGCCGTAAACCATGCATGCGAATCAGAAGTTGTATTACTGAACTCAGCAGAGCCTGTTTTCCCTGCCGCCTTATAATTGTCACCATGAAGTCTTGTTCCGGTGCCTTCTTCTACCACCGCAATCATAAGCTCCTGCAGGGCAAATGCCTCTTCCTCGGTAATAAGCTGTCCGAGAGACTTAGGTTCAAACTGCTTGAGCACGGTTCCGTACGCTGTTTCAATGCGGTCTACCATATAAGGTACCATCATCTCACCGTTATTGGCAATCATGGAAGTAATCATTGCCAGATGAAGCGGTGTCATCTGCGTTGTTCCCTGCCCGATTGCCGCCTGTATCATATTGCTGTCCGAGCTTTCCTCCGTTATATCAATCCTGCTCCGGTTTGCAACAAAATCAACCGGCAATGCCTGATTAAAGTAAAGCTGTTCCAATGTTTTTGCAAAATCCTTGCGGTCCAGATTCACTCCGATATTGGAAAAGGATGCATTACAGGACTTGGCAAACGATGTAACAAAGTTAATCGCTCCGTGCTTCGTTCCATGATAGCAGCGAATCATGCTGTCCCCACGGGCAAAAGAGCCGTTACACTGATAGCTGTATGTGCCGTAATCACCCGCTTCTTCCCTGATATACTCCAATGCCGTAAGAATCTTAAAGGTGGAGCCCGGCGGGTACAGACCTTGAGAAACGCGGTTAACCAGCACCGAGCTTTCCTCATCCGCAATCACAGTCTCCCATTCCTCCCCAATCGTATTCGGATCAAAGTCAGGCTTGGAAACCATAGCAAGAATCTTTCCGGTAGCAGGCTCTGTTACAATAATTGCCCCCTCGTAGATACCCAGTGCATTATAGGCAACCCGTTGCAGATTCGGATCAAAGGTTGTGCACACGGTATTGCCCATATGCTTTACATCATCCAGATTATCCTGAAGCTTCTGATTCAGAGAAACGTCCGAGGAAACCAAATAAATATTGGCTGACTGTTCCACACCCATGCGACCGTTATCTGCATAACCTATCGCATGCGCAAACACCTCTCCATAAGGATATAGTCTGCTCTCTACCTGATTCTCCGTGACCGTTGTCGCAAGAAGAGAGCCGTCTGCCGCCAGAATATCACCTCGTATCGTTTTCGATGCCAATACCTCCTGACGCTTCGTATTATAAGTATTGTTAATTACCTTGCTGCTATCGTAATAAACATAATGAGCCAGATAAACCGACATCGCCGCAAACAGACACACAAACGAACCGGTAATCACGCAGATTTGCAATGTACCCGTTTTTACCTTTTTTACTTCGATTTCTGCATCCTCTTCCTCCTTAGTTGCTTCGTCCAAAACCAGGTCCTGATTCTGATATAAAATCTGAACAAGCAAAATCATCAGTAAGGTTGCGAGCACCGAGCTGCCGCCATAGCTGATTAAAGGCAGCGTAACACCCGTCAGAGGAATAAACTTAACATTTCCGCCGATTGTCAAAAACAGCTGAAAGATATAGGTAGTACCAAGTCCGACTGCGGAAAGCTTCATAAACCGGTCCTTGCTGCACAATGCAATATGTGCCATCTCCAAAAACAGATTCACACATACAAGAATCAATCCTATTCCGTAAATAACGCCATACTCCTCGCAGATTGCCGAAAAAACAAAATCCTGCTCTACATAAGGAATCGTATTCGGCATACCGCCTCCGACACCCATACCAAACCAGCCACCCGTACCGATTGCAAACAGCGACTGTGCAATCTGATAGCCGGTGTCATTTATATCCTCCCACGGGTTCCTCCATGCCGTCACTCTGACCTGCACATGCGAAAACAAAAGATATGCGGCATACGAGGCAATCGCCGCACCGCCAAGCCCTAACACGAGATATCTTTTTTTGGTTGTCGCAACGTACAGCATAACAACATAAACAATATAAAAAATCAACGCACTTCCAAGGTCTCTGGATGCCACTAAAATCAGCACATGTATTGCCGCAAGCACAGCTGATACAAGAACATGCCGGAACTTCTCCGCACGATACAGCATTCCCGCAAGAAAAAGTACATAAAGCATCTTGATAAACTCTGAAGGCTGAAAGGAAATCCCTAAAACAGAAAACGAGAGCTTTGAACCATTGGTAATACTTCCGTTAATCAGCACTGCTCCCAGAATCAGAATACCAATCAAAGCAAACGCATACTTGCACGCTCTGATCAGCTTCATATGCTTAACCAATAACGGCATAAATAATGCAATAATCAGTGAAACCGCAATGATTGCAAACTGTCTGACGGAGCGTGTTAATGACAGTCGTGTCAGAATAACAAAGCTGACAGACAGAAGCATTGCCGTATGATTCAGAATCAGGCGGTTCGTCCCGGGATAAATCGCCCGCATTAATACGAGATAGGCAAAGACAACCACCATCTGAAACAGCATCAGGAAAAAATAAACAGTATCCATTTTGACAGACAGCAAAACAAGACCACCTGTCAGGTGATTCATAAAAATCAGAATATCCTGCAATACCAGTGTAAACCGTTTTCTTCGCTTATCCTCAAAGGGAATCAGCAAAAAGCTGATTAACACATAGAAAAGCATATTAATAATTAAGATATAATTTGATAATTCTATGAGTGCTTTTAACATCGCGTTTATTCTACCCCACGTTTATAATGACCATTCGTGAAATTTGTCAGGGGAAAATCCTTTTTCACCTCTGTATTCTCTTCGTAAGCAGTCATTGCATCCAGATAATATTCCAATATTTCTTTTGTTTCTTTGCCATTTTCCAGCGTAAACTCCAGACGATAAACCGCACAGTTACGGTTCATCAGAGTCGACAGCTGTCCATGCAATGACATCGGAACCGTATTATATAGAATATTATAACAGTGCAGACAATTCTGCAAAATCGGAAAACGGTTCCTGTATCTGTCTGTCAGATAATACAGCTCCGGCTTGGAAGCTGTGCTGTTTTCGCAATGCTCTAACGTCTTTCTGACACAGTTAGCCGAATACATCAGCGGTAATCTTCCGTACAAAACCATTTCGCACGCTTTTTGGTTGCCGAGCGCATAGATTTCCTTTTTATTCAGCTCAACCGGAATCGTACATCTGTCAAAAAGCTGACTGTAAAGCGCCATCGTTTCCTGATTCCATGCATAAACGGAATAATCCGCAAGATACTCGCCCTCATAGGAAATCTCCTTCAGCCACTGCAGGGTCTCTGTATTTCTGATAAGCACACCCTGAAACATCGGCTTCTTAAGAATAGCTTCTATTTCATTTAAATACTTGTAGGAACGTTTTCTTACAATATTCGGCATAGCAAGATAATAGCGCATCTGCGGGTACTCCTGCATAAGTGCAAGCACACGCGCGTAATCCTGCTCAAAGAGCAGGTCACTTGACAGATACAGGCCGGAAATTCTCGTATTACTGTCTGTTAAGAGGACGGTTTTCATCTGCTCGTAGGTGGAGATGGAAACATATAACAATCTTTGCCCTGATGCCTGACGCTGTTGCAATCTTTCGGAGGTTGATTCCTGACACTGTTGCATACTGTCAGAGTTTGATTCCTGACGCTGTTCTACGTCTGAATCAGATACCTGCTCTGCCTCTGCATTTTCTGAAGCAGTTCGCTGATACGGCTGTAATATCGCCTCTTCCAAAGCATTGCACGCCTGACGTCTCAGCTCATTCAGCGCCTTAACAGGCATAAAGGATGCGTTGTCCGTTTCTACAACGAGCTTGGTCATACAAAAAGAAGTATCTCCAAGCTTGCAAACCTTATTACAAATATCCTCTTCTGTTAAAGGTCTGTTCATAGCTGCACTTACCGTTTCACCGGTTACACGAACAGAAATGTCCTGATAAGTCAATTCCAGCTCGGAAGGCGCATCCTTACTAATCCGGATAACACCCTGAATCGGAATGGTCTTTTTCACATTCAGATATTGATTGCGGATATTCTGCAATACCTCTTCCGAACAACCGGAATATCCCGGTTCCTTTATCGTAACCATGGACCTATGATTGTGCTGCGTATAATATCCCGTGCAGGTATCGGAACGAATATAAAGTCCGCGAAGAACCTTCTCATCCTCCTGCGATATTTTAAACGGTTTTTCGGGATGCTCCAGATATAAATCAATGTATTTGCGGTACATGGCGGTAACCCCCGCAACATATTCCGGGCTCTTCATTCTGCCTTCTATTTTAAAGGAATCAATCCCCGTCTCAATGAGCTGCGGAATTAACGGTAAGGTATACATGTCATTCAGGCTAAGCGGATAAATGGTCTTACCCTTTGCATCCTTATACGGAAGTCTGCACGGACCTGCACATCTGCCACGGTTGCCGCTTCTGCCTCCCAAAATAGAGCTAAGCAGACACTGTCCGGAATAGCCATAGCACATGGCACCATGAATAAAGGTCTCTATTTCAAGACCAGTTTGCTCCTTGATGTCCCGAAGCTCCTCCAGGGAAAGCTCTCTTGCCGGAACAATTCGACAGGCACCAAGCTCTTTTAGAAGCTTTGCTCCATAAACGCCGGTAATTGTCATCTGCGTACTTGCATGAAGCTCCAGCCCCGGGAACTGTCTTTTCAGCACCTGAAATACACCCAAATCCTGAATAATAACGCCATCAAGCCCTGCGTCATACAAGGGCTGTAAATAAGGTACCAGCTCCTGCATTTCCCTTTCCTTAACAAGCGTATTAACCGTTAAATAGATGCGCTTTCCAAGAAGATGTGCAATCTTCAATGCCTCAATAATCTCTTCCTCTGTGAAGTTGTTTGCATATGCTCTTGCGCCGAACCTGTTGCCACCCAGATATACCGCATCAGCGCCTGCGTTCATTGCCGCCATAAAGCATGTAAAATCTCCTGCCGGAGCGAGTAATTCTACTTTCCTGTTTTGCATCATTTCATTTTTTTCCTTTACGATTAGAAAAGGCTGTCATGTTCTTATCTTGACAGCCTTCTTATTTCTTATGGTCTATTCTTTTTTGTGCTCCTTCAGCTCTGTTTCCAGACGAACGATTTCCTTAGAGCTATCCTGAAGCTTATCCTGAGCTTCCTTCAGAGACTTAGAAGTATTCTCAAGCTTAATCTGTGTTGCAATTAATTCATGCTTCAAATCATAAAGCTCATTATCCTTCGCCTTCAAGTCCTGCTTTAATAATTCAACCTGATCCTTTGCCTTAAAGTAATCATCTGCCATATTAAGCTGTAAGTGAAGATTACGTCTGTCTGCACTCTGTCTCTTAAAACTATCATGTTTATTGAATTCACTCAGCTTATTATTGATATAAGATGCTACCTTCTGCAGATAATCTTCATCTGCACCACTAACTGTTAAAACCTGACCGCCAATAATAACTTCTGTTTCTGTTTTTGCAGACATAAAATGTCCCCCTTACACTTTATCTAATTTGTAATCTATCGTAATGATTCAGTACCTTCATAATTACGATGAAAAAATCCACTACATTATGTAAATCCAACTATACAGATATATTATAGCAAATCAGTTAGGAATTGCAAGCCCTAAATGGCGGTAGGCAAGGTCGGAAGCAACTCTTCCTCTGGGGGTTCTGGTAATCAGACCATTCTTAATCAGATACGGCTCATAGACATCCTCAATCGTACCACTGTCCTCTCCGACTGCAGCTGCCAGCGTATCCAGTCCCACCGGTCCTCCGTTAAACTTCTCAATCATTGTGAATAAAATGTTTCTATCCGTCTGTTCCAGTCCAAGCTTATCCACATCCAGTAAATCCAATGCCGTATTTGCAACCGATTCCGTGATACGACCGTCATATCGCACCTGCGCAAAATCGCGTACGCGCTTTAACAGTCTGTTTGCAAGACGAGGTGTTCCGCGGCTTCTTCTGGCAAGCTCTATGGCGCCCTTTTCATCAATCTCGACATCAAGAATCCTTGCAGAATGCTGAATAATCAGCTTCAATTCCTCAATGGAATAAAACTCCAGATGCTCCATCACACCAAAGCGGTCACGCAAAGGAGCTGTCAGCATACCGACTCTTGTCGTTGCGCCAACCAGCGTAAACTTTGGCAAATCCAGTCTGACGGAACGCGCCGCCGTTCCCTTACCAATCATAATATCAATGGCAAAATCCTCCATCGCAGGATAAAGCACCTCTTCCACCTGTCTGTTTAAGCGGTGAATCTCATCAATAAACAGCAAGTCACCCTCCTGCAGATTGTTGAGAATTGCTGCCATCTCACCCGGCTTTTCAATCGCAGGCCCACTGGTGACCTTAATATTTACGCCCATTTCATTGGCAATGATACCCGCCAGTGTCGTTTTTCCAAGTCCGGGCGGCCCGTAGAACAGCACATGGTCAAGTGCATCCTTACGCTGTTTCGCAGCCTCTATATATATGCTTAAGACTTCCTTTGCCTTTTGTTGACCAATATACTCATCCAATGTCTGAGGTCGCAGACTCCCCTCCAGCTTCTTATCTTCTTCTAACAATTTTGTTTCAATGACTCTGTTAGCCATAAACTCCTCCAATTAACCTCGTACTAGAATTTTGAGTGCTTCCTTCAGGATGATGCCGGAATCCATATCATCCGTAATGGCAAGCTGCTTTACCGCCTTAACCGCATCAGATGAAGAATATCCTAAGGCTATCATAGCCTCGATTGCCTCATTCTTCGCATCGGAATTGGTTAATTGTCCTACGCCGTCAGCCGCTTCCTGCTGTGTTAGCATTGGCTCTAAATCAATCTTGCCCTTTAACTCAAGTATAATTCTCTCTGCTGACTTAGCACCGATACCCGGCGCCTTTGCAATGGTCTTGGAATCACCCGCAATAATCGCAAATCGCAAGTCATCCGAACTCATCGCAGACAAAATACCAAGCGCACCCTTCGGACCGATGCCGTTCACCGTAATCAGCTTCTTAAAGATCCACAAATCATCCTTCGTTAAGAAACCGTATAATATGAAAGCGTCCTCCCTCACACAGGTATAAGTATAAATCCTAACATCCTCGCCAATACCCGGAAGCCTCTGAACCACACTAAACGGAACCTTAATGTTATAACCTATATTGTTGCACTCCAAAACTACGTTGTCTTCCGTTATATCGACGATTTCACCCTTTATATACGCGTACATAATCTAACCCCTGTTCTATATTATAATTTATCTGAGTATTTCATTGAATTTCTCAGTTCCTTAATATTACCTTGAATACATCACTTTTATATTCAATTCGCACTTATGTAAATATTTTATCATACAATCTCAAAAAAGAAAAGGAAAAAGGAAACATATGTTTTCTAAACATACGTTTCCTTATCCGGCTCATCCTTTTCAATTAATCAAAAAACATAATGTAATTTAAATTCGGGTTCAATGGGGCACTTAACACCCACTACGTGTAGATTGGATTTGCTTAATTATAGTCTTTGCCCGACTGGAAGATCATTTTGTGACTTGTGGTCGGGTATGGAGCGTTGAATTTACCCGACTGCAACGACTTTTTCCCTCTTGCAGTCGGGGTTGCCCTAGAAGGATTTTGGGCATAGAGGTCTTAAAAAGCCCCTCCAATACCCAATCTGAGCTTGAAAATAGCAAGTTTTTCAAATTGGCGACGTGATTTTGGGTATAGATGGCTTAAAAAGTACCTTCTATGCCCAATGGCTTTGAAACAGTAGGTTTGTTAAAGCTGAGAGACAAATTTCGCAGTATTGGACTGTCACCCCAACGTCAAAACATTCCCCACTGAACCCGAATTTAATGCACCAGCCATAAATACTCAGAAAAAGCCTATCATTCACGGATATCCTGCACTACCTCTGCCGGGATTTCAAATTCTACGGCTCCCATATACATTGGGGCAACCTCTCCCTCATCGAATCCGATTACAACATTGCCTTTGTCATTCATATAAAACGATGTTTCTTCAGTAATTGCTTTAAAATTCCACTCTTCAATTTCATCATTCAGCCAATAATATACCTGTTCATTTGCTTCCATCTGTTCCTGCATCTGTTCCTTGATATTTTCACTAATCGGTGTGATATAATCCGCACCTTCCTTAAAAATATCTTTTAGTTGTAACCGTTCTCCGGTAATCAAATCGATAGTATAATAATAATTCCACTGATAGCCACTGCCGGCGCCTTGATAACAAATAAGCTTCAATGTAAAATAGTCGGCTGTTGTTGTCAGAACTTCACTCTTTACAATAACATCCTGATAACCCATCTCATTTTCTAAATGAACTTCAAACTCTTCAACCAATTCATTTGTAATTTCCTGAATTTCTTTATTGATTTCATCAACGGAATGCTCCAGGTTCTCCTGCAACACACTATCTGTTACCTGCTCTTCCGGCTGCACCTCCGGTACTTCAATCTCCGGTACCTCGATATCCGCCCTGTTTCTGTCTGACTCATACTCATAATCGCGGAAGATAACAACCTCCACAAGCCGGCCAAGCACTGGTATCTGTTCCATTGCATGCGCAATCATTACTGATGTATTGGGCAAAATCACAAAGACTGCCACACATGCAGCAACAGTTACCGCAAACTTGATTGTTCTCTTTTTATTGCCTGGGTCTCTATTCGCCGTATTCGCTTCCGCCATTCTTTTGCGAAGCCCTTCTACCTGATTCTCCGGCATCCGATGCTTCTGATAATCCTTCTTCATCTCCTGAAGCTTCTCTTCAATTAATTCATTCTTCTTATTCATTTCAGAATCATTATAAATCATAGTATCACCTACCTACTTCACTGCTAACATGTTCCTTATTGTTACCTGACTCGTCCGAAAGGGCAGCTCTTAATTTCTTCAAGCTTCGATATAATCTGCTCTTAACGGTGTTAACATTTTCATCAAGGATTTCCGCAATTTCTTCCAGCTTTTTGTCTTCAAAATATTTCAAAATAACAATTGCCCTATCCTTATCCGGAAGCGCATCCAACGCTCTTTGCAAGTCTAGATTCGCATAGTCGTCTTCCTTGTATCCTGCTTTGGCTACGTTTTCCTTTTCAATTTCTTCGTAACAGAGTGATTTGGATTGTTTTACATGTCGAAAGCATTCGTTAAGCATAACTCTGTATATCCACGTTTCTGCATATTCCGCCTTTTTCAGGGTATGCTCATTTTTCAATGCTTTGTATGCTCCATTTTGCACAATGTCACCGGCATCCGCTTCATTATGTACATAGCTGTATGCCAAGCGATAATACTGATTATAATTTTCTAAAATGATATCTTCTATCAGTTTTCTGTTTGTTCTGTCCTTTTTTTCGAAAAACAAACGCAAGGCTTTTCACCTCCTCATGTCTTTTATATATTAGACATTTCATGCTTCGAAAAAGTTTCATCAAAAATTAAGATTTTAATATTTCCTCTGTTATTTTCGTTGCAGACTCAACCATTTTGGGGCAAAATTCCGTAAACAGCTTCTTTTCCAACGCGATTGCAATTCCTTCCTCTGTGGATAAATCGCAACCCAACAAATCCCTACACATAAAGGAACCGTTTTCTTTTTTAAATTCAGCCAAAAATCTGTCAGTTACTTCATTTGTTTTCATACGGCTGTTGATATCTTCTTCCTCGCACTGTCCATATTTTAATCCAAGTACCATCAGCGCACCCGTACAGGCGCCGCAAACTTCTCCTTTGCGCATTCCGCTCCCGAAACACGCTCCTATTTTTAGTGCCTGCTTTTCTGTTATTCCCAGCTCTTCAGCAAAAGCGGCAAACACCGCCTGCGAACAATGAAACTTCTTTCCAAATAATTCATTTGCTTTTTCTATATGTGTCATTATCATACTCTCCTCTTATGTCCCTTTTCAATTGCAAAATTCTTTTTTCAATCTGTGAAATTACTTTGATAAACTCTTCATCCGTTTTACCTGTCGGGTCCTCCAAGCCCCAATTATCATCAAATGGCCTGCCAATGAACGGACAGCTCACATTACATCCCATAGAAATTGCAATATCCGGCTCCGGAATTTCAGAAATCAACTTTGAATACTGTATTTTTTCCATAGCAATACCGTATAATTTCTTCATTATGTGGACAGCATCCTGATTGATTTGCGGCTTTGTTTCCGTGCTCGCTGAATAGCTTTCAAATACATCAGAGGCAAAATGCCTTCCCGGTGCCTCCGCAATCTGACTTCGACAGGAATTATGAACACAAATAAACGCTACTTTTTTCAACATAATCATTGACGGCAGACTCAGTGTGGTAACTGCCATCATAAAACTCAGAATTGTACCCAACTGCGCCCCTTTTGCCAGCAATGCTTCGGCAACGGGGATTGTACCAAAGATATCCGCATACATCGGAATTCCAACTAAAGTAGCAAGAACTACACCAAATGGATTCTGACTGCCAAACACAATCTCAATCCATTTTTCAGGAATCCAATTATGGATTACGGCACCTATCGCAACACCTGCCAGAATATACGGAAATACTTTTTTAAAAGTATATATTACCTCTTCTTTTGCATATAGCAAACGGTCTTTTTGCGTGAGTGCAGAGCTTTCAGTATCAGCCACATTTGCCTTTAAAATGAAGTCCTCTACATAGTTTTCCATGTGCAGCTTTTCAATCAGCGTGCCTCCGATTATTGCAATCATTAGTCCAACTATTACATAAATGACAGCCACCCTTGTTCCGAAAATGCTCATTAGCAGAAGCAGACTTCCCAAATCGACCATAGGCGATGAAATCAAAAAGGAAAAGGTTACACCTAACGGAGGTCCTGCACTTGTAAAGCCGATGAACAACGGAATCGATGAGCAGGAACAGAATGGTGTAACCGTTCCTAATAAAGCAGCAATGCAATTTGCTCCAATCCCTTTGAATCGCCCTAATATCTTTTTACTGCGCTCCGGCGGAAAATAGCTTTGTATATATGAAATCATATATATTAACACACAGAGAAGTATTGTAATTTTTATCACATCATACAGAAAAAAATGAATACTGCCTCCCAGCTTTCCCGATATGTCCAAACCAAGTTTTGCTAACGCATATCCAATAAAATCATTCAGCCATTTCATTCCCAGAATCTGGTCCTCTATAAAATTCCATATCATAAGCAGTCACAGTCTCCTTCCTTAACACAGGATAAATTTTCGATAAACAGCTGGAAGCTTTGTAATGTTTTGCAATTCAGAGAGTAGTAATGCCACTTGCCCTCTTTCCTATCGTTTACAAGACCACATTCGCATAATATTTTCATATGGTGTGATAATGTCGGTTGTGTAATCTCAAAAGCCTCTAATAGCTTGCAACCGCATTTTTCCCCATCGGATAACATTTGAATAATCTGTAAACGATTGCTGTCTCCTAGTGCTTTACATATAACTGCAATATCGATTGTATTCATTTCGTTCACCTCACATTGATATTTA
The DNA here is from genome assembly GCA_964387365.1 of uncultured Roseburia sp. GTDB lineage: Bacteria > Bacillota > Clostridia > Lachnospirales > Lachnospiraceae > COE1. Next base: position 16,252 of record CAYLWP010000043.1, read on the forward strand.
TCTATGTATGCATGTTATCACACACATAGATAGTTGTCAATGTATTTTGTCTGCACTGAAATTATTTCTGACCAACGGTTACCATCAATAGCTATTTAAAATTATTTTGAAATAGAAAAGCACACCGAAATATCAGTGTGCCTGATCTATCAAGAATATTTGGTTTTTGCCGCTCCCTGCTCTATATCTTTCCCTAATGAATAGGATGATTGCTCTTACTATATCCTTTTTCCATTTCTTCGCCGCAATATGGACACTTCATATTTATATCTCCCTACAATTTAAGGTAGTGTCAAATTTACTACCTTATTTTTCTTTCTAAACCTTTATTTTCGGGAGTTTGCAAATAAAAAGAGCAATTACCTCCCTTTTTTGGTATAATGTCAATCGCCAAACCAACCTCATACACAAAGGAATAATTGCTCATGGACATTATACTTTATTTACTTCAACTAATTCAATACCAACACAAACAAATCTGCTGGCTTTTAAATTTTATCTGCAGATATATTCCTCTAAAACAATGGGCTTTCGATGACTCACACTCTCCCAAGTATCAA
>CAYLWP010000044.1:0-16367 GCA_964387365.1 uncultured Roseburia sp.
TAGCAGTATCTGAGGGAGCGACATTAGTAAGAGTAGGAACCGGTATCTTTGGAGAGAGAAATTATTCCGTTTCCATATAATATTAAATTGGGAATTCAGAAAGGGACATTAAAATGGGAGTAATGGATAAGTTTATAAACGCAATGATGCCGGCGAATGATGATGAATATGATAATGATGATTATTATGAAGAGGATGAGCCTGTTGAGAAGGTAAGGAAGTCTTCCCATAAGGAGGAAGAGTATGATAATGAAGAGCCTGAAGAGAAGGCAAAAAGACCTGCTCAGAAGGTGACTCCAATCAGACAGGTAAGACGTTCGACCGGTAATGGTATGCAGGTATGTGTTATCAAGCCTACAAGTGTTGAGGATGCACGGGAGATTACAGATACATTACTTGCTGATAGAACAGTTATTTTGAATATGGAAGGTCTGGATATTGAGATTGCACAGCGAATCATTGATTTTGCATCCGGTTCAACTTATGCGATTCAGGGTAATCTGCAGAAGATTTCAAATTATATTTGCATCTTAACACCTGCAAGTGTAGATATCTCAGGCGATTTTCAGGAAATTTTTTCAGGCACATTTAATGTACCACCAATATCTCATGATATGTTATAGGATGATACTTCCTGCTTCATGGCAGGAAGTTTTTATGTACCCACGCGCATAAGGTGATTAGAAGCGCGTTGTCTATGAATGAGGAGGAGCTATGTCACAGAGATTAACAATTAATCAGAATAATAAGCCAATTTATGACATTGTATATGAAAATGATTTTTCTATGCTTCCTGCTGAGCTTGAGAAGTTCAATATAGCAGAGAAAAAGCTGTGTATCATTACTGATTCTAAGGTTAATGGATTATACAGTGAGGATGTTTGTGAAGTTTTAAAGGATAAGTGCAAGAAGGTTGTTGTTTTTTCTTTTCCTGATGGAGAAAAGAGCAAGAACCTTGACACAGTAAAGGATATTTATGAATTCCTGATTCAGAATAAGTTTGAAAGAAAGGATATGCTTCTTGCATTAGGTGGCGGTGTTGTCGGAGATATTACCGGCTTTGCTGCAGCAACCTATTTAAGAGGAGTTGACTTTATCCAGATTCCGACCACATTGCTTGCGCAGGTAGACAGTAGCGTCGGTGGTAAAACAGGTGTTGATTTTGACCAGTATAAGAACATGGTCGGTGCTTTTTATATGCCTAAGTTTGTATATATGAATCTGTCCGTACTTCGTTCACTTGATGACAGACAGTATTACTCCGGTATGGCAGAGGTTATGAAGTATGGTCTGATTAAGAGCGCTTCCTTCTATGAGTGGCTGATTGACCATATGTATGAGATTCATGACAGGGATCTGGAAACCTTAGAGGAAATGGTTGTCAAGAGCTGTAACTTTAAGAAGCTTGTTGTTGAAAAAGACCCTACCGAAAAGGGTGAACGTGCGCTTTTGAACTTTGGTCATACGATAGGACATGCCATTGAAAAGGCAAAGAACTTTGAACTGATGCATGGTGAATGTGTAGCCTTAGGTAGTGTTGCGGCTGCTTACATATCATGGAAAAGGGAGCTTTTATCAATGGAAGAATATTACGAAATCAGAGATATGTTTGTTCCGTTTAATCTTCCTATTTCCATTGATAACATCGATCCGAATGAGATTTTGGAATTAACAGCCTCTGACAAGAAGATGGAAGGTAATCAGATTAAGTTCATTCTTCTGAAGAAGGTTGGTAAGGCTTATATCGATACCGTTGTGACTAAGGAAGAGATTTTAGCCGGAATTAATGAAATTTATTTTAGTGATGAGGACGCGCATGAATAAGAGAAAAGGGATTCTGTTACTTGTTGATGTTATATTTTTAGCATTATTAATTTTTATAGATCAGATTACAAAGCATTATGCAGTTGTATACTTAAAGAATCAGGAGCCAATCAAGCTGATTGATGGTGTTTTTGAATTGAATTATCTGGAAAACCGTGGGGCTGCCTTCGGTATGCTGCAGAACCAGAAGTTCTTTTTCATTTTTATTGCAGTGATTATTCTGACTGTCATTATATATGTTTTATATAAAACTCCGAACCAGAAAAAGTATACGAAGCTTCATATCGCACTTGTACTGATTGCAGCAGGTGCAATCGGTAATATGATTGACAGATTGCGATTGGAATATGTAGTTGATTTCCTGTACTTCAGCTTAATCAACTTCCCGATTTTTAATGTTGCTGATATCTATGTGACCTGTTCGGCAGCTTTTCTGGTTATTTTGCTGCTTTTTGTATATAAGGAAAGTGATTTGGAATTTTTAACCTTTAGAACAAAGAAATTCCGTGATGTTAAGTAAGTATGAATGAAATAATTTTTGATATCGTTCCGGAAATGGAAGATGAGAGAATTGATAAGTGCATCTGTAATTATATGGATTCCCTGTCCCGCTCTTACATACAGAAGATTATCAAGGATGGGAACGTTTTTGTAAACGATGCACCGGTGAAGGCCAATTACAAGGTCAAGGTGGATGATAATATCCGTTTTGTCATTCCTGATAATGTGGAGCCTGATATACCGGCACAGGATATTCCGCTTGATATCATTTATGAAGATGCGGATGTGCTGATTGTGAATAAGCCGAAGGATATGGTCGTGCACCCGGCTCCCGGTCATTACGAGGGGACGGTTGTTAATGCGGTTATGTATCATTGTAAGGATGCGCTCTCGGGAATTAACGGCGTTATGCGCCCAGGTATCGTTCATCGTATCGATAAGGATACAACAGGTTCCCTGATTATCTGCAAAAATGATGAGTCCCATAACAATATTGCAGCACAGCTGAAGGATCATTCGATTCATCGTCTTTACAGAGCTGTTGTATGGGGAAGAGTAGCTGATGATGAGGGCGTGATTGATGCTCCCATCGGAAGACATCCTACCGACAGAAAGAAAATGGCTATCAATCAGAAAAACGGGAAGCGCGCCGTAACGCATTACAGGGTGCTGGAGCGCTTTGATAAATTTACTTACATCGAGTGCAAACTGGAAACGGGCAGAACACATCAGATTCGTGTTCATATGGCGAGTATCGGACATCCTCTTTTGGGGGATGAGGTATATTCAAATGCCAAGTCTCCTTATAAAGTAGAAGGTCAGACACTTCATGCAATGACGATAGGCTTTGTACATCCGTCAACGAAGGTGTATATGGAGTTTGAGGCACCGTTGCCGGAATATTTTGAAGAGATTTTAAGAAAGTGCAGATAATATCTGCACTTTTTTATGTGGTGAAGAACGAAATACGATGGTTCAGAGCCAATCGCAGAAAATTAAAAAAATATAAAATTAAAATTGAATTTTGACAAAATAGTGCTATACTTAAAAATGTAGTTAGTTATGTAAACAAAGGAATATTAAGAAGGTAATGCAGTACACAAGAGAAACCGCAATTAGTAAATTGTTAGATAGTTATAAAACATATTTTAATGTGACTTTATGCGATGAGGCGCAGAGGCCGCTTACGGCAGTTTGTGAGTTTTTTGAACATTCGGAGAAATATGTTTTATCGCGTAAGGCTCAGCTTTGGGAAGCGGAATGCGAAGAGTTTATCTATGTATTTGATATGGAACAATTGACTCCGGAGGTATATGAACAGTGTCGTGATTTTGCACATGAGGATGGTTTGAAGAGAGCACATATCGGACCGGGGCATATGTATACTTATATCACACCTATTTTTATTTGTGATTCGTGTGATGAGGAAGCAAGAAGGGCGTTAAAGAAATGTCGCATTTACAAAAGTTTTCATTTTTCTCTGCATGGTTGGATGGATTTCCATCCTGCTGTATTTGAGGTTAGTACGAATAAAATCAGTACAAACAGGAGCGGAAAGTGTGTTGAGAAAATTTTGAAAAAAGTACTTTTTTAAGAGGAAGGGAGAAGAGTTCTATGAATACTTTGGTATTATTGCTTATCTGTATTGCAGTACTGCTTTGCGGTTATATCTTCTACGGAAGATGGCTTTGCAAGCAGTGGGGCGTTGGAGAAGGCGATGAAGAAACGCCGGCACACACTATGGAGGATGGTGTGGATTATGTTCCTGCAAAGTCCGCAATTTTGATGGGACATCATTTCTCATCAATTGCAGGTGCAGGCCCTATTACAGGTCCTATTAATGCAGCTATCTTTGGATGGCTTCCTGTAGCACTTTGGATTTTAGTAGGTGGTATTTTCTTTGGTGGCGTACATGATTTTGGTGCTTTAATTGCATCCATTCGTCACAAGGGACAGTCTATTGGTGAGATTATTTCAGCCAATATGAGCAAGAGAGCAAAGAGATTGTTCCTTATTTTTGCTTATTTAACATTAATTCTTGTTGTGGCAGCATTTGCGTCCATCGTTGCATCAACCTTTGGCGCAACCTATGTTGACGGAGTATTAGATGTTGCAGCAAGCTCAGCCAACGCGTCAGTAGCCATGGTTTCTTTATTATTTATTGTTATTGCTATTGCATTCGGCTTCTGTGTATATCGCCGCAATACTCCGATGGGAATCTCCACAGTATTAGGCGTTATTGCAATCGTTATATGTATGGCAATCGGTATGAATTTCCATCCAATTTACCTTTCAACCAATACATGGATGATTATTGTTGGTATCTATATTGCAATTGCATCGGTAACACCGGTTTGGATTTTATTACAGCCGCGTGATTACTTAAGCTCATTCCTGCTTTATGCTATGTTAATCGTAGCAGTTGTAGGTGTAGTAGGCGCTCATCCGAACATTGATCCGGAATTATTCCCGGCATTTACAGGATTTGCAGTAGATAACGGAAACGGCGTACAGTATCTGTTCCCAATTCTGTTTACAACTGTTGCATGTGGTGCGATTTCCGGTTTCCATTCCTTAGTTTCTTCCGGTACAACATCCAAGCAGCTGGATAAGGAAAAGGATGCTAAGCCAATCGCATTCGGCGGTATGTTATTAGAGTGTGTACTTGCTGTTCTTACTATCTGCGCTATCGCTTATGCAAGACAGACAGGTCATACAAAGGGAGCAACAGATATCTTTGCAGGTGGTATTGCAGCAATGGTTGCAACTATTCCGGGACTTGCAGGACTTGAGAATATTCTTTATACATTACTTATTCTCACATATTCTGCATTCTGCTTAACCTCACTTGACACAGCAACCCGTCTGGCACGTTTCATGTTCCAGGAATACTGGCTTGAACCGGGACAGACCGTAGCTGATATTAAGGAAGGCTGGAAGAAGGTTCTTGTTAATCCATACTTTGCAACGATACTTACTGTAGTATTAGGTGTATTACTTGGTATGAACGGCTATGCCAAGATTTGGGCTTTATTCGGAGCTGCTAACCAGTTATTGGCAGGTCTTGGATTACTTGCAGTAGCTACCTGGCTTGGAAACGTAGGAAAGAACAACAAGATGTTCCTGTTCCCGATGGCATTCATGATGGTTGTTACAATCAGTTCTTTAGTATTAACTGTAAAAAATCAGGTTGGCTTAATTATGGCAGGTGGTGCAGACTGGGGTCCGTACGCACAGGTTATCTTAGCTACTCTGTTAATTATTCTTTCGATTGTATTAGTAATTGAAGGTATCCAGACCTTGTTCGGAAAGAATAAAAATAAAGAAAATAAGCAGGCTGCATAATTGCAGAAAATAATGAGGAGGCCATAGGAGGCGATTGTTTGTTTCCTGCGGCTTCTTTTTCTTTGGGGTATCAGGCATAGTAGAAGTCATTGTTATAATTTTCAGTTTCATGGCGAAAAAAAGAATTATTTTTGCAAAACTTAGATTGAAATTTACATAATAATTTTGTATAATATGAATAACAAATTAATTATGCAAATCATATAATTGCGCAGAAATGCCAAAAGGGTATTTCAAAATGCAATATTGAGAAATCATAGAAAGGTGGAATTTCATATGAAAACAATTATTACAATAGGACGTCAGTTTGGCTCGGGCGGACATGAGATAGGTGAAAAATTAGCGGCTTATTACGGTATTAAGTGCTTTGACAAGGAGCTTCTTTCGAGAGCAGCCAAGGAAAGCGGTTACTGTGAGGAAATGTTAAGAAATCATGATGAAAGACCAACCAATTCATTCCTTTACAATCTGGTAATGGATACTTATACTTTTGGCTACAATTCATCATCCTTTGTTGATATGCCAATCAGCCACAAGGTATTTATGGCTCAGTTTGATACGATTAAGAAGATTGCCGAGGAAGAGCCTTGCGTTATTGTAGGACGTTGTGCTGATTATGCATTGCAGGAGTATAAGAACTGCCTACATATTTTTATCCATGCCGATGAGGATACCAAGATTAAGAGAATCATGCATAAGTATGATATTTCCGAAGACAAGGCAAAGGACATGATGATTAAAAAGGATAAGCAGCGTCAGAGTTATTATAACTACTATTCTACCAAGAAGTGGGGACGTTCCGACAGCTACGATTTATCCATTAACAGCAGCATTCTTGGTGTTGACGGTACGGTGAAGCTGATTTGCCAGTACATCGAAGATTATGAAGCTAAGAATAACTAAACAGCTATCATTACAGCCGGTAATAGAGTTTATTATTGGCTGTTTTTATTGCATAGGAAATTCCTATTCTTTGTTCTAACAGGGGGTACGATATGAAGATATTATTAATCGGTGGAACAGGCACCATCAGTACTGCAATCACGAGACAGCTTTCCGCATCTGAACATGAATTATTTCTGCTTAACAGAGGAAACAGAGCGGGTGAAGTTCCTTCTAATGTAACAATCCTTACGGCAGATATCAACGATGAAGAAGCAGTTGCAAAAAAGCTGGAAGGGCTGACCTTTGATGCCGTATGCGAGTTTATAGGATTTGTACCGGAGCAGCTGGAGCGTGATTATCGACTTTTCAAGGGAAAAACAAAGCAGTACATTTTCATCAGTTCGGCATCGGCTTATCACAAGCCGGTACGGGATTATCGTATTTCAGAGGCAACGACCTTGGCAAATCCATATTGGGAATATTCGCGCAATAAAATCACATGTGAGGAATATTTGTTGAAGATGTATCGGGAATATGGTTTTCCGATTACTATTGTTCGTCCGAGTCATACCTATGGCCTGCGTTCCGTGCCTGTTGCCGTGCATGGTGATCATGGAAGCTGGCAGGTGCTTAAGAGAATGTTAGAGGGAAAGCCGGTTATTATTCATGGCGATGGTTCTTCGCTGTGGACAATTACCAATAATGAAGACTTTGCAAAGGGCTTTATAGGATTGATTGGTAATCCGCATTCGATAGGTGAAGCATTCCAGATTACATCGGACGAATCAGTAACATGGACACAGATTTATCAGATTATCGCAGACTGTCTTGGTGTAGAGCTGAAGCCTTACTATGTTTCATCTACCTCTCTGGCCGATATCAGCGACTATGATTTGACCGGTAATCTGCTCGGGGATAAAGCAGCTACGGTTGTATTTGATAATTCTAAGCTAAAAAAAGCAGTACCCGGTTTTTCAGCAACTAAAAAGCTCGAGTATATCGAGCTTTTTCTTTGAATAAATTTGTCGTCTTATAGTTCGTAAAATATTGTAGAAATTGCAGGTAGAACATCGGTTGGTGGTTACAGATGCAACTATTCGCAAAAGGCTTCTTTAACGAACAGACCATGTGGGATCACTCTTATATAATATGTATAAGGCATATCCCACGGAAACCACGCAAATAAAGGCGCTTACACCTAAATGCCTCTGCATATTGATTGCTTCTTGATTATTAAATGGTAAAAAGGAATCCTATGGCAGCTGCATAACAGATTTGCATTAATGTTTCCGGAATATCTTTTCCGTTTAATAAATTGACAATATGTCCGAATCCAAAGGTTACACTTGAAATAATGATTGCCTGTGTTATATTGTCTTTGCAGATTGCTTTAAATAAAAAGCCCCTAAAGATAATTTCTTCAATAAATCCAACGCATAACATACTATTGACGGATGCCAACAAAACCAGAGGGATAAAGTATAAATAACGCTTAATATCTGCACGCAAGATACAAAGACCATATTTTTCCTGCAAATTATTTTTGGCAATCCAAATAAATATCTCAATTGTTAACATAATGCAAATTGGTGCTGTTAAAAGCTTGCTTATGCCTATGTTTTGCGAAATGTTGTCCCCAACAATCAAAAATACAACATAAATTGGTTGTGTGGAACATTTCAATTGTTCTGAAATACTCCGGGCAGTAATTTTGCCTGCGCCTTCTCTTTTTGCAATAGCAAAACCTGTTTCGATGATCATTTCTTTGGTGATTTTGGGCTTTGGTGGCATGGAATCTACTCCTTTTATAGTTATAACTATTGTTATATAACATAGATTATATATCACTGCTTTACTTTGTCAATTGCAATATCTTATTGGTTATTTGTCATTATAAATTCTTTCACATATAACGTACATACTAAAAAACCACTTATCTCATCATCTAAAAAACAAGATAAGTGGTTTTAAACTATATATTATACTCTAATCGCTTGCAGTACTTATTTGCAGTAAAGATATTATAATGAGATAATCCCATTCTTATGAGCCATTTGAATATCTTCATCCGTTATTAGCGAATATATCTTTGCTCCATATTTTTCTTCCAACATTTTAGCTCCCAAGGATTCGTCTTTCGGATTACTACGATTAATAATTACAATAACTGCAGCAATTTCAACATTGGCTTGCTGTTTTAACCTGTTAATTCGTTCTTCAATAGTTGGTCATTACATTCAACGTATAGCCAAAAAGCTCATCAATACTTACAGTAAAATAAGTTGCAAGCGCAGGAATCATCATAATATCCGGTTGTGTAGTATCATTTTCCCATTTGAATACCGCCTGGTATGTCACGCCAAGGCTTTGAGCTAATTCATCCTGTGTAACTCCCATTGCTTTACGAAGACATTTTATTGTACTTCCCATCGATTTCATTTCGAAAATCCTCCTACCATTTATAATTCCTATCAGCGCTAATCGGTATACTTGAATTATAAGATATATTTTATATGTTTCAGATCAGTAAAAAAGTGTGTACATGCTTCCATAAAATCGGCTAAGAGAAAATAAATTATAAGTAATCCAATACATCTAACAAATTACTAACTGAGATTACATGCTCAGGGGCGTTTCTGCCACTTTTATTTACCCAAACCGCTCTTATGTCAACAGAACCAGCTCCCTTAATATCACTCCCCAGCGAGTCACCAATATGTAATACTTCATCCGGCTTTAAACCGGTTTTATCCAAAGCATATTGGAACAGTTCTTTCCGTGGCTTATATGACTTTGCATCCTCGCTGGTAAAAACCGCTTGTGGCTTTAAGTCATGAAAAGCAATAGCATCTAAGATATCCTGACGGTCAATATTGGATACTATGTATATCGGTACGGGACATTCCTGAAAGAACTGCTTTGCCTCCGGGAAAATAGGCGATTTTGTCCAATATTCAAACATCTCATTACCAAGCTTTGCGGCATCTTCTGTGGAACTGAAATGCTGGATAGTATCCTGAATCGATTGCAATTCCAGTTCTCGTTGTGTTTTGAACGTATCACCATACGAATTCTCAAACGACGTTCGAAAACAATTCCACCAATACGAATCTACTTGCGAGGCGTTTTCAGCGTTCCCGGTTTCACAAATACGACGGCTGATACTGCTTACAATTTCGCCATCTTCATATACTATTGTTCCATAAAAATCTGCAAAAATTGCTTTAATCATGCTTAGTCCTTTCTGTCCAGTTCATTTCAGCATCCGAAATACCCGGCTTGCGACATTCTGAGCATACATAATCCTTTTCTTCTTGATTTACTTCAGCACAATCTTCCATTCCCCATTCTGCACCACATACTGGAATTCGTTTAAGCTCTCATCAAACATTACCTGTAGCAGCTCATTAAAATCGCTGACGATATTCACGCTTGACAGCATGTCTTTCTCCACCCAGTGCATGGCACCTTCCTCTGAGGAAATCAATTCTCCGGAAAATTCATCCGCATGGAACAAAAATACAATATACCGTCCGTCTTTAATTGGAAATTGCTTCACACCGCAAAGCTTTGGATTTAAAACGGTAAGTCCGGTTTCTTCTTTCATTTCGCGAACTACAGCGTCCACAATAGATTCGCCCTTTTCAACATGCCCACCGGGCAGGGTAAAACCTTTCCAATCTTCTTTTTTTCTGTCCTGCAGCAAAAACTGATTTTCATTATGGATTAGACAGCACACTGTTAATTCAACATTTTCTGTTCGGCTCATTTAAATTTCTCCTTATATTTGTCACAAAGCATATCACTATATTAGTCCTCTTTATGCAGTATGATTTGTCGCAGAATTCTATAAAATTCATCCTTTGCATATTTCTCCATAAATGGGCTGTGACCGCATTTATCTAAGATATACGTTTCACACATAACCCCTATTTCCTTCAATGGTATTGTTATTCCATTTACAGGGTGAGGATCGGTTGCCCCTTGTATCAAATGCAGCTTACAGCTGATTCCCCGAAAAGAATCTAATAATTTTCCACTTGTTCTTAATCCTGCTGCCTCATTCCATATTGTATTATGCATTTCACTATCTGTTTTGTCTGCTGTATGTGATTCACTATTTTGCAAACAATAGTTATCTGACTTCTGAAACATAAGTGGAATCCTGCTCATATCTTCATCTGTAGCTTTCTTTTGAATTAATCTTTCATAAAGCTCACAATCATCATCAGATAAATTCTGCAACCTGCGAGCACCTATCTCTGAAACATATTTATCTTCAAGCGGTGGACAACCTACTAATATCACATTTTCAACTAATTCCGGATATTTTTCAGCGAAAAGAGCCACAAGCCATGCTCCCCACGAATGGCCTACAAGAGTTATCTTTTCACAGCAATTATCGTTAATTTGCCCATACAATTCTTCAATTAATTCAGCTATAGAATATTTTGACTGAAGTGGTTCAACAATGCCGACATTAACTGCTTTAGTCAATTCTTTTGCGAATCCTTTTAAGGAGCCGATAGCTCCGGGACCGCCATGCACCAATACCACTCTATACGGTGCATCTCCATATAAACGTACCATACACTTCTCCTCAAAACTCCATTGTTCTCTGTGCCATAATTATATTCTCCCCCCCTAACATTTTAAGAATTTGATAAGCCAGTCCCGTTTCTTAATGAAACAAATTTACACCTTTAACCTTCTTTGCTGATATTCCCATTCATGCTTTAACAGACCATATTCCAATCTATTTTTCATCTTTCCATCGTGCCATTCCCAGTCAACATGCTCTGCCTCTTTAATCAATCCGCATTTTTTCATGACTTTTTCTGAACCGATATTTTCCGCCAAACAACCTGTGGTAACACGATATACATTATTTTCAAGGAAGGCAAATTCCAATACTTTTGCAAGAGCCTCCGTGACATAACCATGATTCCAAAATTTTGGATATGTAAAATATCCTGCATGAACAATTTTTCCTATCGGCGTATAATCAACCACCGTGTAGCCAACACTCCCAACCTGTTCATGCGATTCCTTTAGCTCAACATGGAAAAAATAAAATTTCCTGTCTTCACTTTTCATATCCTGCAATACACCGGCAAAGTCCTCGTCCGCTTCCTCTTTTGATAAGAGCTGTATATCTTGCAGATAATACATGGTTTGAGAATCACTTTTTAACTTGAAATAAATCTCATGGTCTTCCGGTTCATAATCGCGTAAAATAAGTCTGTCAGTTTCGAATCTAAGTGTGCTCATTTATTTTTACCTCGGAATTAATTTTTTCTTTGTAACCAATATCTTTTTCGCTCAGAACAGCTCATCCAACAAAATATAATAATTTACCTTATCACAATCCGGTGTGATTCCCAATTTTTCAAATAAAATATCCGGATTGAAGTCCTCGTATTTTTCTCCGCCATATTTCCCTTCAAAATTATGCTTCAGGCTTCGATAGCAGATTGCAATGTCCTGATATTTATCGGCGAGGCCGGCTCTGCCCAGGTCAATAAATCCGCTGATTTTATCATCTTTCGCAAAAATATTTGGCAAGCAGAAATCACCGTGCGAAAATACCAATTCTTCCTCCGGCTTATTCTGAATCAACCAATCTAAAAGTGCTTTTGGATTTTTAAAGCCGTTTTCTCCGAAGGTCTCAGGCTCGACATTGTCCAAATCGACATTATCGTGTTCCACATTATATTGTGCCATTTTCAGTTTCTGATCGATTCCGGCATCAAAAGGACACTCGGAAATATCAACCTGCCATAATAGCTTTAGTGCCTCAACCAATAAATCTACCAATAATTCCGAATTTTTCATGTAATACTCGTCACATAACATTTTGTCCGGTACCTTTGACATTAACAGATAGCTATTTCCATCCTGTATTTCACGACAAATCACTTCCGGTACCGGGAGTTTATCCTTTAGCCATTTCATGACACGATATTCGTTTTCAGACTCTTGCCAGACTTCTTCCATTTTTAATACTATATCATCAAAAATATAAATAGACGAATTTGACATGCCAATATCATCAATCTTGTAGTCTTTTGTGTTAATCAATTTCTGTATCTTTTCCGGTATTTTCATAATGTCCCCCTTAATATGTGTAACTGTTCAGAGTCAAGCAGATAGACGCCGAAATAGAGGAATGCTTGCATTTTCGAGATTGGTACTGAACAGTTACAGAATACGATTACGTAGCATTTCCGGCAAACTGGGTCATGTATAGCTCGTAATATCTGCCCTTTTGCGCCATAAGTTCATCATGGTTGCCAATTTCCGCAATGTGGCCGAAATCCATAACCACGATACAATCTGCGTCCTGAATGGTGGAAATTCGATGTGCAATGATGAGACTGGTTCGATTCTGCATCAGCTTCACCATAGCATCCTGAATATGCTTTTCGGTTCTGGTATCGACGCTGGAGGTTGCCTCATCCAAAATCAGGATTTTCGGGTTCGCCAAAAAGGCTCTTGCAATAGCAAGAAGCTGACGTTGTCCCTGTGAAATACCGGCGCCGCCACCGGTCAGCATGGTATCGTAGCCTTTTTTGAGCTGTTTGATCATCTTATGGCAATGGCTCATTTTTGCAGCTTCTTCCATTTCTTCATCCGTAGCCGCAAGATTCGAGTACTTCAGATTGTTACGTACCGTATCTGTGAAAAGAACGGTATCCTGCAACACAATAGCGGTATTACTTCGCAGTTCATTACAGTCTATATCTGAGATATCAATACCATCTATCCTTATTTTTCCGCTATCGATATCATAAAAACGCATCAGCAGATTAACAATGGTTGTTTTACCGCTTCCGGTAGAACCAACCAGGGCTATTTTCTGACCCGCAGCCACTTTCAGATTGAAATCCTGAATAACCGGTTTGCCCTCAACATATGAGAAGTTGACATGTTCAAAGGTAATCACGCCCTTGGCATGCTCCATATCATGGCTTCCGGACTTATCCTCCGGCCTTTCATCCATGATTTCAAACACACGCTCCGCACCGGCAATGGCGGTCTGAATCTGCCCATACACCTGAGCCAGTTCATCAATCGGACGACCAAACTGCTTCGCATATACAATAAAAGCCGAAATCACACCAATGGAAATCATGCCATTAATCGCAAAATACCCACCAAAGGCTGCAATAATAACAAAGCTGATATTGTTAATACAGTTCATAACCGGTCCCATGGAACCACCAAGGATTTCGGCCTTGATACCGGTTTTTGTCAACTCGTTTGAGGTCCTATTAAAGGTATCAATGATTTCATCCTGTCGGTTGTAGGCAACAACCGTTTTATAGCCCGTTACCATCTCTTCCACGGTTCCGTTCAGACTTCCTAATAAAACCTGTCTTTGCTTGAAGAATTTCCTCATCGCCGATGAAAGATATTTTGTTGCAAAAACAGTTAAAATAACGGTAATGCAGGAAAGAATTGCCAGTTCCCAGCAATAATACACCATCATAATAACCGTACCGATGATAGTCAGAACGCCGGAAACCAAGGAGCTCAAGGACTGCGAAATCGTATTAGAGATATTTTCCACATCGTTAGTCATACGGCTCATAATATCGCCGTGTGAATGATTATCGATGTATTTGATTGGAAGATTTACAATCTTATCAAATAAATCCTCTCTCATTCTGCGTACAATTTTCTGGCTAAGCTTGGCACTTAATAAGCTCTGCACCAAGGTACACAGGCAGTGAATGCCGTAAATGACCAATAAAATAAGCAAAATACCAGGCAGTTTTTCAAATGCTCCGGCTGCGATACAATCAATTGCCTGACTTTGTACGCCTGGCGCAGACACGGTAGCAACAACAAGAACCGCAACTGCAGCTAATAAGCCTAGCAGCATAAATTTCTCGGCCGCAAAATATTTTAATAGTTTTCCAAGTGTTTTCCTGCCATCCTTTGGTTTTTCAACCTCTTGGCGGTTTCTTGGTCCTCGCATTCCCGGGACTTTATAATTGCTCAATTGTACTTCTTTTTTCTGCTCATTACTCATTGCCGGCACCTCCCTTCTTTAACTGGGACGCATATATATCCTGATAAATCTCGCTTGTTCTTAGCAGGTTTTCGTGCGTATCACAAGCGACAATCTGACCGTTCTCAAGTACAGCAATTCGGTCTGCATTCATAACGGAAGCAATTCTCTGAGCAATGATAATCTTTGTCACCTGTCCGTATTCTTTTTCCAAAGAGGCATATAAATTCGCCTCTGTTTTCAAATCCAGAGCACTGGTTGCATCATCAAAAATTAATATATCCGCATTTTTCAAAATAGCACGGCTGATTGACAATCTCTGCTTCTGACCGCCGGAAAGGCTCATACCCTTTTCGGCAACCTTGGTATCCATACCGTCTGTCTTTTTGGAAATAAACTCCATTGCCTGAGCAACCTCAGCCGCTTTATGTACCTGTTCTTCCGTGGCCTGCGGATTACCCCAGCGGATGTTCTCGCCTATGGTACTGCTAAAAATCTCACTTTTTTGCAGTGCAATGGCAACCTTATCTCTAAGTGCAGTTAAATCATATTCCTTCACATCAACATCATCGATTAATAATTGACCGGATGTCACATCATAAAATCTTGGTATCAGATTCACCAAGGTCGACTTACCACAACCGGTCGCGCCAAGGATTCCCAGGCTTTCACCGGGCTGAATGGTTAAATTGATACCGTTAAGCACCATTTCATCATTACTGTCCGGGTATGCAAAAGAAACATTTTTAAACTCAATCTTTCCTTTTTTGGCTTCATCACCATGATATGCGCCGCCGACAATGGTCGGGTCACAGATTAACACCTCAGTAATACGTTTTCCGGATGCGACACCTCTTGATACCGATTGGAAAATCATAGTCATACGCATAACCGCATTCAAAATCTGTGACAGATAGGTAATGGCCGCCATAACATCACCCGGCGTTGCAACGCCATCTGCAACTTCAATTGCCCCCACTTTAATAATTGCAGCAATTGAAATGTTTAAAACAATATTCATAAGCGGCGTCATATAGGCAAAAAGTGTCAGCACCTTAAGCTGCGTGCCGACCAATTCACCATTTGCACGGCCAAAACGGTCCTTTTCATACTCTTCCTTTACATACGCCTTAACCACGCGGGAACCGGTTACATTTTCCTGAATGACGTTGTTCACATGATCCAACTTTTTCTGCAAAACGCCAAACATTGGATTGGCCTTTGCCAAAAAATATACCGCAATGATTACGATAAACGGCAGTGCACATGCCACTACCACACCAAAGCTGACATCTAGCATCAGCATACTTACGATACCGCCCGCAAACAGCAGGAAGGTACGCACAAAGCCTCGAATACTCTGTGTTACAAGATTTTGCACCTGTGTGATATCATTTGTCACTCGGGTTATTAAGGAGCCTGTCGAGAACTGATCCGTCTGCTCAAAGGACAGGGACATAATTTTTTTGAAGGCTGCCTGTCGAACATCATTTCCAAAATTCTGACTGCATATATTGGCAAAAACACCTGACATGACACCGCAACATGCCCCCAACGCAACGGTCAGAATCATCCGTACTCCGGTGGATAAAATCAGATTCATGTCTCCCACACCCTGATTGGAAAGACCCAAAACACCCTCATCTACAATCGTTGCCATCAATCTTGGCTGCAGCAGATCCATAAAAACCTCGCCTGCCATGAATAGCGGCGCCAAAACCGCATAAAACCAATACTTTTTTAAATACTTAAACATGTATATTACCTCTTAAGCAATTAGTGTATATAATAATAT
>CAYLWP010000045.1:0-16343 GCA_964387365.1 uncultured Roseburia sp.
CTTCCAGTTCATGGAACTTCGCATTCAATACCTTATGCTCAATGCCTCTCTTTTTAAGCATACCGCTTAATTCCTCGGAGGCTTCGATGGTAATCGTACCAACCAGTACAGGCTGTCCCTTTGCATGTGCTTCCTCAACAGCATCTACAATAGCCTTTAACTTCTCTTTTTTAGTCTTATATACACTGTCCTGCATATCGATTCTTGCAATCGGACGGTTTGTCGGAACTTCCACAACGTCCATTCCGTAAATATCTCTGAATTCCTTCTCCTCGGTAAGAGCTGTACCTGTCATACCGGCAGTCTTTTTATATTTATTGAAGAAGTTCTGGAAAGTAATATTGGCCAGAGTCTTGCTTTCACGCTTAACGCGAACCTTTTCCTTTGCCTCAATCGCCTGATGAAGACCATCGGAATAACGACGTCCCGGCATGATACGACCGGTAAATTCATCGACGATCATAACCTGATCATCCTTTACCACATAATCCTTGTCGCGGAACATAAGATTGTGTGCACGGAGTGCAAGGATAATATTGTGCTGAATCTCAAGATTCTCCGGGTCTGCAAGGTTCTCAATCTGGAAGAACTTCTCTACCTTGGCCACACCCTCTGCAGTCAGGTTAATTACCTTGTCCTTCTCATTAACAACGAAGTCACCGTTCTCCTCCTGAACGATACCCATGATGATGTCCAGCTTGGACATATCCTCCACATCATCACCACGCTTCATCTGTCTTGCCAGAATATCACATACCTCATAAAGCTTGGTTGACTTACCACTCTGTCCGGAAATAATCAAAGGTGTTCTTGCCTCATCAATCAATACTGAGTCAACCTCATCGATGATGGCAAAGTTCAAGTCTCTTAAAACAAGCTGTTCCTTATAGATAACCATGTTATCTCTCAAGTAGTCGAACCCCAGCTCATTGTTTGTTACATAAGTAATATCACAGGCGTATGCTTCCTTACGCTCCTGCGGTGTCATGCTGTTTAAAACAACACCTACGGAAAGTCCTAAAAATCTGTGAACCTGTCCAATCCAGTCAGCATCTCGCTTAGCCAGATAGTCATTAACGGTTACAACATGTACACCCTTTCCCTCGAGTGCATTTAAATATGCCGGTAAAAGTGCTGTCTGTGTCTTACCTTCACCTGTTTTCATCTCTGAAATACGTCCCTGATGAAGGATTACACCACCAATTAACTGCACTCTGTAATGCTCCTGATTCATAACACGCTTTGTAGCTTCTCTTACTACCGCATATGCTTCCGGTAACAATTGGTCGAGCGTTTCACCGTCTGCAAGACGCTTCTTAAACTCCTCTGTCTTACCGCGAAGCTCTTCATCGCTAAGCTGTCCCATCGCATCACGATAGCTTTCTATCTTCTTAACTATCGGTTCAATTCTTTTTAACTCGCGTTCGCTGTGTGTGCCGAACATTTTATCAAAAATACCCATTTCTTACTCCAATCATGTGAAAAATTCTATCCCGACACCTTACCGCCGGATAGTTACATAACATGTTAAAAAAAACTAAGATATATTGTAACAGATTTACCATACAAATTCAATCTTAAATCCATCCCTAATATCTTCTCCCCGAAATTCTATCTCCGCCCCAGTCGGCGATGACGGAAAACCCTCATATCCGATGCGGTCTCCTTCGACCGGATAATAAAACGTTACACCGTTTATTTCATAGGAAGCACTCTCATATTGTCCATAATCTTTCTGGTTAACATAAAATTCCTGTTTTCCGACACTCACTGCGTAACTGCCAAGCGGAAAAAGCTTCGCAATGCCAACCAGAATAACCAGTGCATAAACGACTTTGCCCAGCCACATACCTTTCCCATGCAGGCTGCAAAGAAGATACCCCGCAGTCAGCACAACCACAAGCAATACATATGCATATCCGTAACGCATAAGCGGTGCACTCAGCTGCCAGAACAGATACGAGCCTGCCACTGCTGCCATAACAAGAAGAAAATCAAGCTCCCGGTACTTCTTTTCCAAAAGCATCCGGACCGCAATGACCGCAAGCACCAAAAGCGCTACAATATCTGCAAGGATAAGAAGCTTTTCCGTCCCTGAGAGTGTGGTTCTAAACCAGTTCGGAAACCACTCCTGTATCGGCATTCCTACCTTGGAAGCATCATAGATTGCCCTTCCCCAGGTCTTAATCTCCGCCGAGTCAAGCGTGGCAGCCGCCGCACTTATCTTCCAGTCTACGGGGAACAAATCGAGTGCCGGAAACGGATACAGCAGATAACCGGAAATCACCACCGTTCTGATTAACCACGGCGCAATCACCACGATTCCCATACCGATGTAGATTCCGATTTCCTTCCATCTTTTTTCCTGAAGCAGCCGGTAAGCCGGCTTAATCACCAGGATTAAAATCAGTCCCGCCGTCAGCTTTAACGATACCGCGTAGACACCTCCAACGCATAACAGCGCATACGGCACGATACTTTCTCTTTTTTCTGCGGGTGATTCCAGCAGGGAAAGCCATTCTATTACAAGATAAAAAACCATGCACATAATCACATAGTCCGATGCCGGTGATACTACCTCATCACAAATCATGGTAAGGTAATAAATCGCCGCAATTCGTGCAAAATCAGACAACCGGAATCGCTTCTCCTTCCGGCTTTCCACGATGTCAAGCGCACAGATACTGAGAAACAGGACAAAAAATCCGCTTACGGTATGAAGCGACTGCCCAAGCAGAAATTTCATGCTGTACAGGGCAGACAGCGCAAACACCGAGCTGTTATACGCAAATCTTACATGCAGATTGCCAAGCCCCGGCACAACACCGTACTCCTCTATCCAACGGATGCTCTGCGCATGATATAAGTCCGTATCATAATGAATAATTCCTCTTGAAGTAAAATAACTCCAAAGAAGCACAAGCACGATAATCGAAATACCCTTGATTGATTTTAACTGTCCGATGTATTTATAAAAATCTGCTTTTATCCGCTTTCTTACTATTAATAATATGCCTGTACACCCCAAAAACATGACAACATTTGCCAAAAAACCTACCTTATGGAACAAACTGAAAAGCTGCGCATATACGGTCGCAATCACCAGACCGCACATAACCAGACTGCTTAAGCGTTCCAGTTTATAATGAAGCTTTTTTTCCACAAAGGCAGCAAAGCCAAGCCCCAGGCATGCTGTCGTAAAAAAGATATATAACCAATTGAAAAGAACTGTCAGCATTGTTTTTCCCTCATTTTCTTTTATTCCGGCACTCATTACAGTGTAACTATTATAATTTACATTTTCCTATTTCACAACCCGATTTTTTCCCTATTTTCTTGACCTTGCAGGCAGAAAGTGTTATTATTTTAACAAATGCGAAGATGACTGATATGCCATTTATCGAATTTTCATTAACATGTGAAATTTATAGGATGATGAGGTGTTCAAATGAGCAAAGGATTTGATGATTTATTGAAAAAAGTTTCTGAGTGCAGCAAAAAGAAGGTTGCTGTTGCAGTAGCTCAGGACGCTCCTGTACTCGAGGCTGTTTTAGCTGCCAAGGAACAGGGCATTGCAGATGCCATTTTAGTTGGTGATGAAGAAAAGATAAAAGAAGTTGCCGCTTCCATTAACATGAGTCTGGATGGCTTTGAAATCGTAAATGAGCCGGACGATGTCCAGGCTGCATTAAAGGCTGTAAGCCTGGTACACGATGGTAAGGCTGATATGTATATGAAGGGACTTATCGATACCAAAAACTTCTTAAAGAGCGTTCTTGATAAAGAGGTTGGTCTTCGTACCGGTAAGCCGTTATCCCATGTATGTGTATTCGAGGTTAAGGGCATGAACCGTCTTCTTTTCTTAACAGACGTTGCTTTCATGACATACCCAACCTTAGAAGACAAGGTTTCTATCATTGAAAATACCGTTAAGGTTTGTCACGCTTGCGGAATCCCAAATCCTAAGGTTGCTCCGCTTGCAGCCGTTGAGGTTGAAAATCCAAAGATGCCTTGTACGGTAGATGCTGTTGCATTAACAAAAATGAACGAAGAAGGCAAGATTACAGGCTGTATCGTAGACGGTCCTCTTTCCATGGATATGGCTATCGATGAGGAAGCTGCTACACATAAGGGTGGTAACGACCGTAAGATTGCCGGTGATGCAGACGTTCTTCTCTTCCCGGACATCCACGCAGGCAACTTAGTATACAAGACATTAACCCATCTGTGTGAGGTTAAGAACGGAAATATTTTAACAGGTACAGAGGCTCCAGTTATCTTAACTTCCAGATCAGATACCTGCGAGACAAAGCTTTACTCTATCGCTCTTGCAGCTGTTGTAGCAGAAGAAATGAAGAAGAATAAATAAAATATATTTTTAGGAGGATAAACTTATGTCATACAAGTCATTGATTATCAATCCGGGCTCCACTTCCACCAAAATCGGTGTTTTTGAAGATGAAACCTTATTATTTGAAGAAACCCTGAGACATTCAACAGAGGAAATCGCTCAGTACGCTTCTATCGTTGACCAGAAGGATTTCAGAAAGAACGTTATCGTTGATGTATTAAAAGAAAAGAACTTCGATATTAAGGAGATTAATGTTGTTGTTGGCCGTGGCGGTATGTTAAAGCCGATTCCGGGCGGTACTTATCGTGTAACAGACGATTTATTAGAGGATCTTCGTATCGGTAAGCAGGGACAGCATGCTTCTAACCTTGGTGGTATCCTTGCAAGAGAAATCGGTGATGAATTAGGTGTTCCTTCCTTTATCGTTGATCCGGTTGTTGTTGATGAATTACAGCCTGTTGCAAGATATTCAGGTGTTCCTGAGCTTCCAAGAGTCAGCGTTTTCCATGCATTAAACCAGAAGGCAGTTGCCAAGAGATATGCCAAGGAAAGCGGCATCAAGTACGAAGACCTGAACTTAATCGTTGTACATATGGGTGGTGGTGTATCTGTCGGCGCTCACAAGAACGGAAAGATTATTGATGTATTCAACGCTTTAGACGGTGACGGTGCATTCTCTCCGGAAAGAGCCGGCGGCGTACCTGTTGGTGCTCTTGTTAAGATGTGCTTCTCCGGTCAGTATACCGAAAAGGAAGTATATAAGAAGTTAGTAGGAAACGGTGGTTTCAATGCATATCTTGGTACAAACGATGCTCGTACCGTAACACAGAGAGCAACTTCCGGTGACGAGGAAGCCAAAAATGTATTGGATGCATTCCATTATCAGGTTGCAAAGGATATCGGTTCCATGGCTTGTGTTCTCGAAGGAAAGGTTGATAAGATTATCCTGACAGGCGGTATCGCTTACAACAAGATTACCTGTGAAACTTTACAGAAGATGTGCGGATGGATTGCAGACTTTGTTATCTATGCCGGCGAGGATGAGCTTCTTGCTCTTGCCCAGGGCGCACTTCGTGTATTAAACGGCGAAGAAGAGGCTTGTCGGTATTAATATCGTATTCCGGCAAACAGGAGGAATTGCATATGACAAAGAAAGAACTTGCTATTGCATATCATGACAAAGGCTATAACTGCTGTCAGGCAGTTACCTGCGCTTTTCACGAAGAACTGGGTATACCCGAAGAAATTCTTTTCAAGGCCGGTGAAGGCTTTGGACTTGGTATGGGTTGCATGGGCGGCACCTGCGGCGCTGTCTCAGGTGCTGTTATGGCAGCCGGCTTTGTAAACAGCTCCGGCGTGATTGCCAATCCGCCTACAAAGGCTGCTACCTATGCTCTTTCCAAGGAGCTTCACCAAAAATTCCTTGAGAAAAACGGGGCTACCCTTTGTAATGACTTGAAGGGTGTTGAAACAGGAACACCACTTCGTTCCTGTCCTGACTGCATTATGGATGCAGTAGAGCTTGTTGAAGAAGTGCTGCATCTGTAGCACTCTAACATATCGTGAATGTGCGCTGTAGGCGCACATTTTAAAAGAGCTTGCTGCGATTTGCAGCAAGCTCTTTTTATAATCTCATCTTAAAATCCTCATATCCGAAATGCTTTACCACCCGATAGCTTCCATCTTCATGGAGCGCTACGATATCAGGTAATGCCATGCCGTTGAAGGTATTATTTTTTACCATGGAATAGATTGCCATATCGCCGAAAACAAGTCTGTCTCCGACACTTAGCGGCTTGTCAAAGGAGTACTCTCCTATCACATCCCCTGCAAGACAGGTTGACCCTCCGAGCGTATAGGTATATGGCTTTTCACCCGCTTCTCCGGAATCAATGAGTGGCGGACGGTAAGGCATCTCAATGACGTCCGACATATGACAGGCAGCCGAGGTATCAAGAATGGCAATCTGCTTTACATTATCAACAATTTCCTCTACTGTTGTCACCAGAAAGCCGGCATTTAACGCCACTGCTTCTCCCGGCTCAAGATATACCTGAAGTTCATATTTATTCTGAACCCTGTTAATAATTTCTATTAACTTATCCACATCATAGTCATCTCTTGTGATATGATGTCCACCACCGAAGTTCAGCCATTTCATCTGATAGAGATACTTTCCGAACTTCTCTTCCACTGCCTCGAGTGTTGCCTCTAAGGCATCCACATTCTGTTCGCACAGACAATGAAAATGCAGTCCTGACAAGCCCTCTAACCTGTCCGGTTTAAAGTTTGCAAGCGTCACGCCAAGGCGTGAGCCTACAGAACATGGGTCATAAATTGCGTGGTCCTGTGTCGAGCACTCCGGATTAATGCGTAACCCGCATTCCTTACCTGCTGCCAGTGCCTTATCCTTATATTTTTCCCACTGTGCAAACGAGTTAAATACCAGATGGTCACAGATGGTAAGTATCTCATCCATATCCTTTTCCGGATATGCCGGTGAAAAGATATGATTCTCACATTTTTTCAATTTGCCGCTGATATCCTCTATCTCCTGATTACAAAGCTCCTCTGCCGCAAGCTTTGCCTCATATAAGCCACTTGCAGTCGCACCGTCCAGATACTTGCCAATCAGCGGATAAAAATGATACATAGAGAATGCCTTTTGTGCCAGTAAAATTTTACATCCCGTCTCATCACACACACGGCGCAGAATCTCCAGATTGCGCCGCAGCAGACGCTCGTCTACGATATAGCAGGGGGTGTTTACGTCTTTATAAATACTAGGTTTTTTCATAATCCCCCTTAATCAACCAAAACAGGGGCATGGCTTTCCTGCCATGGCAACCCCCACTCATTTAACGCTTCCATATAGGGGTCCGGGTCAAATTCTTCTACCGTGTAGACGCCCGGCTTATTCCACTTGCCAGTCAGCAGCATCATGGCACCAATCATGGCAGGTACGCCTGTGGTATAGGAGATTGCCTGTGAGCCTACCTCTGCATAGCACTCCTGATGGTCGCAAACGTTGTAGAGATAGTAGGTCTTTTCCTTGCCATCCTTTCTGCCGGTGAAAATACAGCCGATGTTGGTCTTACCCTTGGTGCGAGGTCCTAAGCTTGCAGGGTCAGGTAATAATGCCTTTAAGAACTGAATTGGCACGATTTCCTTGCCTTCATAATTGATTGGTGTCGTTGAAAGCATTCCTACATTTTCCAGACAGTTCATGTGAGTTAAGTAGCTCTGGCCAAAGGTCATAAAGAAACGGATTCTCTTTACACCCGGAATGTTTTTTGCAAGGGATTCAATCTCCTCATGATGAAGCAGGTACATATCCTTCTGACCTACCTGGTCGAAGTTATACTCCCTTTTAATGCTCATGGCAGGAACCTCTACCCAGTGACCGTTTTCCCAGTAGCTGCCCGGTGCGGAAACCTCACGAAGATTAATTTCCGGATTGAAATTGGTTGCAAATGGATAGCCGTGGTCACCACCGTTACAATCAAGGATATCGATGGTATCAATCTCATCAAACTCATGCTTTAACGCATACGCGCAGTATGCCTGTGTTACACCCGGGTCAAAGCCGGAGCCAAGAAGTGCTGTAAGACCAGCCTCTTCAAACTTTTTCTTATATGCCCACTGATAAGAATAATCAAAATATGCTGAAAATCCTTCTTCCTTGCATCTTTTTTCATACGCAGCCTTCCATTCCGGTTCTTCGATATCTTCCGGCTCATAGTTTGCTGTATCCATATAGTTGACGCCACAGGCAAGGCATGCGTCCATAATGGTTAAATCCTGATAAGGAAGTGCAATATTCATAACCAGATCCGGCTGATAGCTCTTAATCAGTGCAATCACCTCATCCACGTTATCCGCATCTACCTGTGCTGTTTCAATCCTGGTCTTTCCACCGTCAAGCTTGGCCTTCAAAGCATCACACTTTGACTTTGTTCTGCTTGCAATCATAATCTCCTCAAATACTTCACTGTTCTGACAGCATTTATGAATTGCTACGCTTGCAACTCCACCACAACCGATAATTAACACTCTTCCCATTTTGTATCCTCCTGTAATCTCTGTATACTTTCATGCAAAAAAATTTGACTATTATATTCATGCCGAATTACTGCACCTTTTACTTCACAATATGACGTTCCTCCAGCTTCAAAAGAAGCTCTCGCATTACCTTCAAGGCAACTGCCGTGGATGCACCGCTGGCATCCAATAACGGAGACAGCTCATTGATGTCACAGCCTACTATAGTAAGGTCTCCCACCTTAAGGATTGCCTCTAAGAGCTGTAAAAAGGTAACGCCTCCTGCCTCCGGTGTTCCTGTTCCCGGAAATACTGACGGATCTAACACATCCAAATCAATGGTAAAATAAACCGGCTTGCCCTTTAGCTTCTCTACCACTTCCTCTAATCCGTCAAAGTTAAACTTCTGTGTATGTACATGCTCACTTCCCCAGCGGAACTCTGCCCGCTCACCACTGCGGATTCCAAACTGATAGATTCTGTCATCTCCTATGATATCCCATACTCTGTGAAGCACGGTTGCATGTGACAGCTTTGCTCCCAGATAATCGTCTCGCAAATCTGCGTGTGCATCGAAGTGAATCACATGCAGATCGGGATAATGAGCTGCTACACTTCTGACTGCTCCCAGCGTCACCAAATGTTCTCCACCTATCATAAGCGGGATTTTTCCTGCACTTACGATTTTTTCCGTACAGTCGGTGATATCCTGCAGAGCCTGATTCGTATCACCAAAGCATAGCTCCAAATCGCCGCCGTCAAATACTGCCGCATCCTCTAAGTCCAAGTCCTGATAAGGGCTATAAGTCTCCAAGCCATAAGACTCCGCACGCATGGTTCTGCTTGCGAATCTGGTTCCCGGGCGATAGGATGTTGTCGAATCAAACGGTGCTCCGAAGATTACGATTCTTGCCTCATCAAATTCTTTATCACAACCAAGAAAGGTTTCTACATTTCTATTCCACATGTTCTAACATTTCCTCCACGTAATTTGGTAATGCAAATGCTCCTGCATGAAGCTGTTCATTATAATATTTTGTCTTGAGATTCAGCTTCTTCCATTCATCTGCTCGCTGGTCCGTAAGCGGATGATACTTCTTTGACGCAAAGCCAAACAGCCAGTGTCCTGACGGATAGGTCGGAATATGCGCCTGATATACCTTGCTGATTGGGAAGGACTCCACAATCCTTTTATGCGCTCTTTGCATCGCATACGCATCCTCCTTGTAAAACGGGCTCTCATGCTGATTCACCATAATGCCGTCTTCCCGAAGTGCCTTATAGCAGTTTCCGTAGAATTCCTTGGTAAACAGCCCTTCTCCCGGTCCAAACGGGTCTGTGGAGTCTACCAAAATCAAATCATAGGTATTCTCATACTTACGCACAAACTTCAGTCCATCTTCATAATAACACTTCACTCTTTTATCCTGAAAACCACATGCTGTCTGCGGTAAATATTTGATACATGCCTCTACGACTTCTTCATCTATCTCAACCAAATCAATCTCTTCAATAAACGGATATCGCGAAAGCTCTCTGACTGTTCCTCCGTCACCGCCGCCAATGACAAGTACCTTTTTAACATCAGGGTGCACAGCCATTGGCACATGAACCATCATTTCGTGATAGATAAACTCGTCCTTTTCCGTCAGCATCATATAGCCGTCCAAGGTCAGAAATCTGCCAAATTCCGGCGACTCAAAAATATCAATTCTCTGAAACTCCGACTTGCTTGCATATAGCTGCTTATCAACCTGAATAGAGAGCTTTACATGCTCTGTATGCTTCTCTGTAAACCAAAATTCCATTAATAACCTCCCAGATTTTGAATCTCATCCGATGCTGCGGAAGCGGAACGAATTCCCTTCATAACATTCAAGTGGTTAATCTCCATATCCTCAGGTCCCGTCATGGAGCATCCCTTTTCCTTGGCATAAACAATGTAATCCAGAATCTCCTGCGTGATTAACTCGCCCGGCGCCAGAATCGGAATTCCCGGCGGATAACACATCACAAATTCTGCGCAAATCATATCCTTACATTCAGCCAGCGGCAGGGACTGCTTTTCACTGTAAAAGGCATCCTGCGGGGAATAGATTACCTTCGGATTGATGTACTCAGCGGTCATAAGACCTGTTCTGTCCTTTTTATATAATCGTCTGATTTCTGCCAGTGCACTTACCAGACGCTCAATATCTCGCAGTCTGTCACCAACCGATACATACGCAAGGCAATTACCGATATCTCCAAACTCTGTCTGAATGTCATACTCATCCCGAAGCAGGTCATAAACCTCAATACCGGCCAGTCCTATCGGAAGCGTATTCACAATCAGCTTGGTCACATCAAAATCATAGATAGAATCGCCGTTAATTAATTCCTTTGAATAGGCATAGTAATCACCAATCTGGTTGATTTCCTTTCTTGCATAATCCACCATTCCCATTACCTTATCAAAGATTTCTTCCCCGTGCAGCGCAAGCGTTCTTCTGGAAATATCAAGACTGGACATCAGCAGATACGAACCGCTTGTTGTCTGCGTCAGGTTAATAATCTGTCTGACATAGCACGGATTCATATCAGGTCCTGTCAGTAAAAATGACGACTGTGTCAGTGAACCGCCTGACTTATGCATGCTGACAGCCGCCATATCTGCGCCTGCCTCCATTGCCGTCATCGGCAGGCCCTTTCCAAAGTAAAGCTGTGTGCCGTGCGCTTCATCGACCAGCATTTTCATTCCATGCGCATGGGCAAGGTCTGTAATGCCCTTCAGATTGGAACAGATACCATAATAAGTCGGATTATTCACTAATATCGCTTTCGCGTCAGGATTCTCCTGGATTGCCTTTTCCACCTCGGACAAACGCATTCCGAGTGCAATCCCCAGCTCATGATTCATATCAGGATTCACATAAACCGGAACGGCTCCACATAAAATCATAATATTAATCACGCTTCTATGTACATTTCTTGGCAGTATAATCTTCTCACCACGCTTGCATACAGACAAAACCATACTCTGTACTGCCGAGGTCGTTCCCCCTACCATGAAAAACGCATGGGCAGCTCCAAAAGCATCTGCCGCAAGCTCCTCTGCCTCCTTAATCACTGATACCGGATGACACAAATTATCCAGCAGCTTCATGGAATTTACATCAACTGACATGCATTTTTCACCCAAAAATGCAGTCAAATCCGGATTACCCTTCCCTCTTTTATGCCCCGGCACATCAAATGGCACAAGGCGCGCTGTTTTCATCTCCTCCAGCGCCTCTAAAATAGGTGCACGTGTCTGATCTAACTTACTCATTCTCACCCAAATCCTTTATCCTTAATATATATTTACTCCGCTAAAAATCTCTATCATTTCCTGTCTCAGATTATTACTAATCTGAAGTCTTTCCTTTGGTGGAATCTCATAGATATCGGAATTAAATAAATAATTCTGTAAATCCAGCTCCTTAATCAACATCTTCGTGTGGAAAATATTTGCCTGATATACATTAATATCAACGGAGTCGTAGCGGTCTAAGGTTGCCTTGTCTATGTAATCCTGAATGGAAGTCATATGATGATCCATAAAGACCTTTTTACCCTCTACATTTCTGGTGAAACCGCGGACACGATAATCCATGGTAATAATATCGGAATCAAAGCTTCCAATCAGATAATCCAGTGTGCTGAGAGGTGTAATCTCGCCACAGGTCGCAACATCAATATCCACACGGAAGGTTGCGATATTCGTCTCCGGGTGATATTCCGGATAGGTATGTACCGTAATATGGCTCTTATCCAGATGAGCTACAATCTCATCATTATGATTTGATACGGAAAGAGTGTCCTTATAATCAAGCGCTGCACTTGCCGCACTACTCTGCCCCGTCGGAATCATATTGTCCTCTGCAATCAAAAAGGTAACACTGGCGCCCTGCGGCTCGTAATCCTGCTTCGACACATTTAATACATGTGCTCCAATCATCTCCGTTACATGAAACAGAATCTTAGTAAGACGCTCCGAATTATACTGCTCATCAATATAGGCAATATAATCCTTCTGCTCTCTTGCGCTCTTTGCATAGCAGACATCATAGATATTAAAGCTTAAAGACTTTGTTAAATTGTTGAATCCATAGAGTTTTAATTTACCTTCCATATCAAATACAGCCTTTCTTAAGATAGCATATCTTCGCGAATAAACACCTCGTGAATTTCTGTGCATCACCATGACTTTGCTTATTCGCGCAAAACAAAAGGCAAGTGATGTTCAAATCTCACTTGCCTGTTCTTTCCGTAGTATTCTTATACATGAACTGATTCATGTCTTTCGTTTACAGGATGATTAGAGTCTATATAGCAAAAAAGTTTACTTTTACTACTCTTATTGATTTTCACAAGTGATCAATAACGGCTCTAACCGTCTTAACTTCGCCATTTCCAATGGTTTCCAACGCATTTTATTATACGGTAACATAATACTAATTGCAATAGTTTTTTTAACTTTTTCTAAACTATTTTTTTAATATTACTAAACATTGTCTCTTTCAAAATGATACTCTCCTTTA
This sequence comes from uncultured Roseburia sp., assembly GCA_964387365.1. Classification (GTDB taxonomy): domain Bacteria; phylum Bacillota; class Clostridia; order Lachnospirales; family Lachnospiraceae; genus COE1. Next base: position 12,955 of record CAYLWP010000045.1, read on the forward strand.
TCAAGCCTGTCCAATCTGATATAAAGAATAAAAATACCCCTTTTTGCTCATCAATTCATCAAAGGAACCAATTTCCTCTATTTTGCCATCCTTCATTGCAATAATGGAATCGTATTCTGATAAGATATTCGCCTGAAGCTTATGGGAAACAGCAATCCTTGTATAATCCTTTAACGCCAAGAGCGAACGTTCTACCTGACTGGCTGTTTTCGTATCGAGAGCTGCCGTTACTTCATCTAACAGGAGAATTGGTGTGCCTCGAAGGATTCCTCTTGCAATAGCAACCCGCTGTCCCTCACCGCCGGATAATCTGTTTCCATTCTCACCACAGGTAAAATCTGCAGCCTTTTTCGCCACTACCTCCTGCAAGCCTGCAAGCTCTATTGCATGAGTAATGCTCTCTGCAGGAAACTGTTTGAACATGCTGATATTATTTTCAATACTACTGTCAAATAAAAAGTTTTTCTGCCTGATATAGGTAACTACGCCGCAAACTGTTGAATAATCCATTCCCTTATATTCCCTTCCATCAACGCATATCTTTCCATCATAATCACCCAGCTCACCGGCAAGCAGCTTAAGCAGGGTTGACTTTCCGCTTCCCGACGCACCAACAATGGCATAACTTTTTCCTTGTTTAAAAGTGACATTTATGTCATTTAAAATCGGCTGGTTTTCCTCATAAGAAAAGCTGACATCCTGTACGCTGAGCTGATAATTCTCAAAGGTATCTGTGTGCACCTTCTCCTCTTCCTGCAATTCCAAAAACGAGTCATGCTGCTCCAGGACCTGACGTGCCGATGCCATATTAACAAGGTCTGCCGGAATTGTCTGTGCCGGGCTCATAATACTGTTCATCAGCTGAATAAATGCCACAAGCACACCAACAGTCAGTGTTCCCTGCATTACCATCCACGCACCGAATGCCATGATTACCACCTGCGAACCGGTCACCAATGCCATCGCAACGATGTACACCAGACTCTCTATCATTCTGCGCTTACATCTGACAGCCTCCGTGCTTTGGTTCTGCTTGGTAAAAAGAGAGGACATTTCCTTTTCTGCCTGAAAGCTTTTGATAACCGCAAAGCCTGAAAACATTTCCTGCAACAACCCACTCTGTTTTCCGTCTGCCTCACTTACCTTCTCTTGCACTACTTCTAAGTCCTTACCAACCAGTGACGCAATCAACATCGTAACAAAGCACATCGCAATCGTTACACCAAACATCCCTGCATCATACACCAGCATGATTCCGACTGCCGCTATCAATGTTACCACCCCGGTAACCAGCGAATAGACCTTCTCTAAGTATTTTTCCTCTATGACATGTATGTCATTGGTAAGAACGGAAACATATTTTCCTGTCATTTCACTGTCAAAGGTATGTATCTGCTTTCCAAAGATTCCTTTAAAAACACACTCTTTATAAGCGACCAGTGCTTTTTCCATAAAATGCTGTTTTGTACTGCGAACTATCATATTAATCATAAGCATCACCAAAAAATAAATCACAATACCGACAATGCATTGTTGTAGCTCGCCAAGGGAACCGTACGCTGCAACGTCCATCATCTTCTGCAGTACAATTCCGATTCCTGCCGCAAGCACCGCTTCCACAACCGACGCCAGAATTGATATCCCGAAACGAATTCTTCCTCCCTTTAAAAAATAACCAAAATACTTTTTCTTCCGCATATAAAAAACCTCCTGTACAATTTATGTGCCTATTGTACAGAAGGTCTTTGGTTGTATTCAAACAACTATTTCGCCACCGATTCTATTGCTATTCTACTTACTAAACCAGCAGTTGAATATTTTGTTATAATTCCACCGTCAAATTCATACGCAATTAAAATATTGGTTTCTCTCTCTTAAACACATAGCCAAAGTCAAATACTTTTTTCACATTCAGCTCTCTTACAAAGGTCAGAAGTGGAAGTATCGTTCCTTCCCTATGAAGCGAATATGCCTTCACCTCTCCGTTCACTATTTCCACCTCATTACAATCGGCAAGATTCAGCTCGCCCAACTGCTCCATCACCTTTTCTACCTTTTCCACACTGATGCCCACACTTTCCGCAATCAACTGTGAGGATATCTTTTTATGTATCCGCTGATACATGAAAAAAAGAATCTTCAGAGTATCCTTATCCGATAGCAAGGAAAAGGTATTCGCCAACCCATCTATATCTTCAAGAAATTTACGATATCCGTTCTCCGGCTCCGGCATAATAAAGAAATATCTGCCGTTCTTGGACAGTCTCACTCTTACCAGTCCCTCATCCGATACCAATGTGGAGTAATACTCATGGTCATTTTCATCATTGACGGAATCCATCATTTCAGCGGCTGCCTGTCTCCTGCTCCATATCAAATAACGCATCGATGGAGACGCCAAGCACTCTTGCAATGTCAGGCAGAAGCTCTGCATCCGGTGTACCACCTCGCTCCCACTTGGAAACTGCCTGTGTTGTCACGCCAACCAGACTTCCAAGTTCCTCCTGTGTTATTCCTTTTTTCACACGAAATTCCTTGATTTTTCTTCCTAATGTACTTTCCACTTTATAAACCTATTCCTCTCCTTACTCATGCCACGACATTTTCTCCGGAAAAATTTTTCTTCTGCGATTCCGCACCGCTTTCTTTTAAAAAAGAGGGTAACAGACTTTTCAGCTGCTACCCTCTGCGCTTGAACACAATTTATTTTATTTTCTGCGATTAGTTAGCCTTTGCAGCCTTAATCTGCTCTGTTAAAGCAGGAACAATCTTATTTAAATCTCCTACGATACCGTAATCAGCTACATCGAAGATAGGAGCTGTTTCATCCTTGTTGATAGCAATGATGATATCAGACTCTTCCATACCTGCAACGTGCTGGATAGCTCCGGAAATACCGATTGCAAAGTATACATTAGGACGTACAGTCTTACCTGTCTGACCTACCTGATAATCCTTGTTCATCCAGCCTGCATCAACTACTGCACGTGAACAGCTTACTGTTCCGCCAAGTGCTTCTGCAAGATCCTCTAAAAGCTTGAAGTTCTCTGCACTTCCTACTCCACGACCACCGGATACAAGAATCTTAGCATCCATGATATCTACTGTTTCAGTTACAGACTTAACAACCTTTAAGATTTCAACATACTTGTTGTCCGGTGTGAATCCCGGATTGAACTCGATTACATTAGCCTTAGCGCCAGCCTGCTTAGGTGCTCTCTGCATAACACCCGGACGAACTGTTGCCATCTGTGGACGGAAGTCAGGACAAGCGATTGTTGCGATTGTATTTCCGCCGAATGCAGGACGAGTCATTAATAACTGGTTATGCTTCTGCTCCTTGCCCGGCATTGGGTTAATTGGGAAATCACCAATCTCAAGCTGTGTAC
>CAYLWP010000046.1:0-16040 GCA_964387365.1 uncultured Roseburia sp.
GTGGAGCAGAGAAGATTGTAGGACTTCATCCTGCATCTATGGGAGCAGCAAAGAGTGGTTTATTAAGTGAGATTTATCCCGAAATCTTAGAGGCAGAAACCGAGTTTATCAGCGGTTCCGAGATTAATGTAGAAGAGCTTTTAATGCTTGATCCGGACATTGTCATCGGAGTAGGTGCAGAGCAGGCACAAATCTTAAGAGATTCAGGTATTCCGGCGGTAACAGTTTCCGTTTCAAACTGGAATTATGATGTTGTAGAAACTTATGATCAGTGGATTAGTCTATTTGATGACATTTTTGGCGAGAGCAAATTAAGTCAGAGGGTATCTGAATATAGCAATCAGGTATATGCAGATATTCAGGAGAGAGTTTCTTCCATTGCAGAGGAAGATAAGAAGAGAGTTATGATTCTCTTTAACTATAGCGAAGAAACGATGTCCACTTCAGGTCCTGTTTTCTTCGGACAGTTCTGGTGTGATGCAACAGGAGTCATTAATGTAGCCGGAGAAGAAGAGGGTATGGGCAATATGACTATTGATATGGAGCAGGTATACGAGTGGAATCCTGACATTATTGTCATTACCAACTTTACATCAGCTCTTCCGGAGGATTTATATAGCAATGCCATTGGTGGCGATGACTGGAGTACCGTCAATGCAGTAAAGAATGGTCAGGTATATAAGATGCCGTTAGGCTTATACAGAACCTATACGCCGGGTGCAGATACACCGGTAACCTTACAGTGGTTTGCAAAGACTGTATATCCTGAATTATTCGAGGATGTAGATCTTAATCAGGTAACAAGAGATTACTTTACAGAGTACTATAACATTGAATTGACAGAGGAACAGATTGAAAGCATGTTCTCACCTTCCAGAGATAGTGCAAGCGGTTTGTCAAGCTAATATGGAAAGTTAAAAACAGCATCTATGACAGGTGCTGTTTTTTCTGCGGAGATTATAAGTGCGAATTGCTAAAGAGAAAAGCTCTTGGTTAAGCGGTTGTTTTATTTCCGCTTTTTTTGTATAATGTTGGAAATGTTCTGAGTTTGGTCAGAATATGATAGTAATATCGTCAGGGGGAACGATTATGGTCACATTATTAAGTCATTTATTTATCAAGAATTATCAGGAATATACCAATCCTGTTGTCCGCAGAGCATACGGCGTTCTAACAGGAGCGGTTGGAATTGTACTGAATATTCTTTTGTTTATAGGAAAATATCTGGCTGGCTTTTTGAGCGGCTCGGTATCGGTTATGGCAGATGCTTTTAATAACCTGTCTGATGCAGGAAGCAGTTTTATTACGATGATTGGTTTTCACTTTGCGGGAAAGGAGCCTGATCCGGAGCATCCCTTTGGACATGGGCGCATTGAATATGTGTCAGGTCTTGCGGTTTCCGTGTTAATTATTCTGATGGGATTTGAATTGTTGCAGACTTCCTTTGATAAGATACTTCATCCGGAGCAGATGAATGTTAGTCTGATTACGATTCTTATATTAGCTGTTTCCATTGCTGCTAAGGTTTATATGTCTTTTTACAATCGCAGCTATGGTGATAAGCTGGATTCCTCAGCGATGAAAGCAACGGCAACGGATAGTCTGAGTGACTGTATTTCTACGATTGTTGTACTGATGTCTATGTTAGTGTATCAGTTCCTGCATATCAATCTGGACGGCTGGTCAGGACTTGTGGTTGCTATATTTATTCTGATTGCAGGCATTAATTCTGCAAAGGATACCCTAAGTCCACTGCTTGGCGAAGCACCGGATCCGGAATTCGTCAAAGAGGTGGAGCAGATGGTTCTGGATCATCCTGATGTTGTCGGAGTGCATGATATGCTGGTGCATAACTACGGACCGGGACGAGTGATGATTTCCCTGCATGCGGAGGTTCCGGGAAATATTGATATCTACAAACTCCATGACGGAATTGACCTGATTGAGAATGAGATTAAGCAGAAGTTTCACTGTGAAGCAGTAATACATATGGACCCGATTGCGACAGATGATGAGCGTGTAATGAGCCTTCGCAAGGAGGTAGAAGTGCTGGTACAAGAGTATGATGAGGTGTTGACAATCCATGATTTCAGAATGGTAGAGGGACCAACTCATACGAACCTGATTTTCGATGTTGTGGTCCCGCAGGGTTATGGTAAAACCGATGATGAAATATCAGCCGAGATTACCAGACGGATTTCAGAGAAGTGGAATAACTACTTTGCTGTAATCAAGATGGAGAAACGCTATGTATAAAGATTTCAGATAAATGAAATAGTATATGGTAGCAATTTTTGCAATTTACCTTGCGTATTATTTACATTATTGCATATAATTTACTTTGCGCACTATAATTACTTTTAGAAATAAATACTTTACGTATGGTGAAGGCGGGATAATATGAAGATAAAAAGAAAGATATATAATAAAATTTTGGATTGGAAGCAGAGTTGTCATGGAAAAAAAGCGTTATTAATTGAAGGTGCCAGACGAATTGGGAAATCCACAGTGGCAGAAGAGGTAGGAAAAAACGAATACAAGACCTATGTGCTTATTGATTTTAATAAGGCTGGTAAAAAGATATTAGAGAGTTTTGATGATATGACAAATTTGGATATTTTTTTTCAAACGATATCGTTGGAATATAACGTAAGACTTTATCCAAGAGAGACTTTAATCATATTTGATGAAATCCAAAAATTTCCGAAAGCAAGAGAGGCAATTAAATATCTGGTTGCAGACGGAAGGTATGATTATATTGAAACAGGATCTTTGATTTCGATTAGAGAAAATGTAGAGCGAATAACACTTCCATCGGAAGAACGTAAGATAAAAATGTATCCGGTTGATTTTGAAGAGTTCATGGTCTATATGGGAGAAGAAATCCTACTTGAATACATTGCAGACTGTTTTTCCAAAAAACAGCCATTAGAGCAGAAAATGCATGCAAAAGCGATGCATCTGTTTAAAGAATATATGTTGGTTGGAGGTATGCCTCAGGCGGTTGTTGCCTTTTCTGAGAATGGAAGAGATTTTGCTGCAGCTGATATGGAAAAAAGAGATATTCTTGATTTGTACAGAGATGACATAAAGAAAGCGGCAAAACGGTACAATTCCAGAGTCTCAGCTTTATTTGAGAATATTCCTGCGTACCTGTCCACGCATGAGAAAAAGATTGTTTTAAGTGATATAGAAGAAGGTGCAACCTTTGACAGATATGATGACCCATTATTCTGGCTGGATGACTCCATGATTTGTAACCTATGCTATAAATGTAATGATCCGAATATAGGATTTGCGCTTAATAAAAATGATTCAGCAGTTAAATGTTATATGGCAGATACCGGGTTACTGGTTAGTCTTGCATTTAGTGAAAATGAAATTATAGATCAACAGCTTTATAAACAGATTATGGATGGAAAGCTTTCGTTAAATGAGGGAATGCTTTATGAAAATATAATTTCGCAAATGATTTCGGCAAAGGGAAGAAAGTTGTATTTTTACACAAGATACAGCATAGAGAAACATCGTAATGATATTGAAATAGATTTCTTGCTTTCAAATGAAAGCAAGACTAATTTTAAGGTATTTCCAATAGAAGTAAAGTCATCAAAAAATTATACCGCCTCTTCATTAGGCAGATTCAAAGAAGTATTCGGAAAAAGAATAGATATGCAGTACATCATACACCCAAAGAATTTGTCTGTTGATGATGAAATAATAAAAATACCACCGTATATGTTCACGGTGGCATTTCGATAAAGATTATATTCTTCTGTTCCTTGTAACATATCGTGTATGCTGATACTCTCTGTTTATGAGGTTCTCTTCATATGCCTCCGGTATTTTTTGAAGCTGCCCAAGCCAGAAGATGCTTTGTCTGACAGATATGGGGAGCAAAACACAAAAGGACACAAAAAACAGACCGCCTATCAGATAGGACTCTTTTAAGTCAAGAGGCTTGGCAAGCCTGCTTTCATGACAGCAGTAGGCATAGTAAAGCACAGGAACAATCAGCAGTAGGCTTAGGAAGCATTTGCGCAGCATTTCCAGAGAATGATTAAAATGATATTCTGCATAGAGAAGCTCTTCGGGAGAGGAGCTTTTTTTCTTGCACAGCTTGCCATACCCGGATGGAGCAATGGCGATGAAAACAGCTGTCAGTGCAAGATACAGAATACAAATCGAGACCAGCCTCAGTGAAAAAGGCTTAAAAACCTCATAGTGATACAGGTGAAAGCTGCCGATTGCTCCCAGGAGAGAAAACAGCAGAGTGATACACCAGATTACACAAATATTTTCCCGAATCTTTTTCCGGCGGAAGCCATGAGTTTGAAACCTTTGAAAAAAAGTAATCAGAACCACGAAGCAGGGGATTACCATATAGTTCATGCAGTACCTCCTATTTTTGCACTTTCTTGATACAGGATATCATTGACCCAGAATACAAAGCCTGCCTTTAACAGAAGGGTATTTGCGCTATCCGGATTATTGTCTGCCGGTACGAGCTTTGCAAGGTTAATCTGGCATAATAAAGCAGCCAGCAGATGAAATTGTGACAGCTCTGTCAGTGGAGCCTGAAGCATATAACCGTCAGCTTCGGTATCCGGACTTGGAACAAAGAAGTCTAAAAATCTGCGGAAGCCGTCAGCCGGAGCAAGGTTTGTCGGAAGCGAGGCGTATATCTGAGACAGATATCGCTCATCCATGGGCGCAAAGGGCAGTGCCTTTTTGTTCCAAAGCGGCTTTTTTCCACGAAGAGAGATAGCAAACAATACCGATAAACCATCGACCAGTCCTGCCATGGCAAGACAAAACAGAGCAGTCAGGCGTGTATGCTCTTCGGACAGGGCAGTTAGTGGAATTAAGTATAAATCCGTAATCTCACAGGCTTCCTCCTGTGTGTCAATCTGAGAGCCTTCAGGAAGAAGCATATTCAGCTTTAATATGGCTGAGAGGATTTCGCTATCCAAGGCTCCCTTAACCTCCATAGCTCTTCTGAGTTCCATGGTCTGGCCGGATAACTCTTCAAAGGTCGCCATAAATCCGGTAGAGGACAGCTCTGCGCACACCTGTAAGGAATCCGTGATTTCCGCAACGGAAAAGGTGGGGTAACCAAGTAAAGCGGCAGCCTGAAGCAGGATATTTAAGTCGGTTACCAGACTTTTATCCGGAGCATTCCCCAAGGATGTATTGTGCACCTGAGCGTTAATCCGGTTGGAGAGCGAAGAGATTTTTTCTCCCAGCTCTGCGGAACTGCTGATACCGAAGATAGAATAAAGTGTGGTACACGTTCCCTCCAGACTGCTTTTTTCCGTGTTTACCTCTTCTAAGTCAGAGAAGCCATAGGATGCTAAAATCCCTTCCCGGGAAGCAGAGGCCTCAAGATTATTTCCGGAGGACAAGGCTGCAATATAAGCGCTGTAGGCAGCAGCATAGTCTTCGTAATTTTCATAAGCAGACTGTACGGGAGCACGCATACCGGAGGAAATGCGGTTATCCGTATCAGCCAGTGAAGCAAGACATGCATTTACATTATCAAGCGCAGAGCAAAGGATTTGATGCTCGCCGGTTATATGTGAAACAGCATCAGAAACTGTGGCACGGATTTCGCCTAACTGTATTTCCATTTCCTTGTCAAATTGTCTGGTAAGCCTGTCGCTAATCTGTGAGTACCGCTCCTGCATGTAACGAAACGGGGAATTCACAGAATTGTAAATTCCGATGTAGGAGTAATAGGTGGAACAGCAGATAGCAAGTCCCAGTGCAGCAATTTTTAGGATGCTTTTCTTTTGGCGAAGCGAGTTGCTGAAAAAGTAAGCAGTAGCCTGAATGGCTATGGCAAACAGCAGGGAGGCGTAAGGAAAGACGCCGTCTAAGTATACCTTTGCACCGTCCCAAGTGGTTGCAAAGGAAATAATCTGCAGAAAGAGGGTCATTAAGGAGACCAGGACCACAAGGACCCTCTCAGAAAAAAGATTAAAGTTCTTCCATTGTTTGATCATCGGTAGTTCCTTCTTGTTCATGTATCAGCGGGAAACGAATACAGGCTGTAAACAAATCGGCGTCCAGGCTGATGGAAAATTCACCGCCGCAGGCCTGCGTAAAGCTCTGGACAATGGAAAGTCCAAGCCCACTGCCTTCCTTTGTGCGGGAGCTGTCAGCCCGTACAAATCGTTCCACAATTTCATCAGGGTCAAAGTTCATTTCTTCTAAAGAGACATTTTTCATTTTGGCAACAGCGTAACCGTTACTTTCTTCCAGCTCGATATGTACGCGGGAGCCCGGCAGAGAGTACTGCATGGCATTTACCAGAAGATTCTGGAAAACGCGGTACATTTTTTCGCCATCCGCCATGATGAATAATGGCTCCGCGGAAATCTTTAACTTAAATTGGAGAGAGCTGTTCTGCAATGTTTCATCCATGTCTCCTAAGGTCTGTTTGACCAGCTTTGCAAGGTCAAGCTTCGTTTTTTCTACCGGGAGATTGCCGGTGGTTGCCTTTGATAATTCAAACACATCCTGTACCATTTTTTTCAGGCGGTAGGCCTTACTGCGAAGTGCTTCTACATATTCGGAAGCAGGAGCGGCAAGCTCTTCTTCGCTGAGCAGGTCTGCATAATTGATAATGGACGTCAGAGGTGTTTTTAAATCGTGAGATACATTGGTAATAAGCTCCACACGCATACGGTTTGCTTTATTTTCCTGTTCCACCGCCTTCTCAATGCCGTTTTGCAGCTCCTCCAGTGCAAGGGCGGAGTAACCAAGAAGCGTTTTACGGCTAAGTCTTGTACCCTCAGAGCGGTTTCCCTGACTCAGGTCATCTACCTTTTTTAAGATGGCATTGGTATCCTGAACAAAGTGATACAGTCTTGTCAGAGAAAGACACTGGAAAATAAGCAGGATAACAAGTGCAATCAGGGCACAGGCATTGGAAACTGCATAAAATATAGCAAATATCGTCACAAGGATACTGAAAAAGAGTACGAGACAGATGCTCTGTATTTTCTTTTTCCACGGTGCGCTCTTGTAAATATCCGACAAAGCGCGTATGGCCTTATAGATGAAACAGTTAGTCAAAAACTGCCTTGGTGCGTAACGAAAGTCCAGCCAAAGCAGATATAAAAGCGCAGTTACCGGATAATAAATCCACAAATCGGGATAGATGTACAGCCGGGTTCTCAGACTGCCCAGAGTCACATTTAAGTCATAGGACCACCATAAATGGACCATGCTAATCAAGAGTACCAGCTTTATTTCTAAAAAGACCTTTCGGCTGAACGCATGATACAGAGCGGAGGCTCTTGCAAAGTTACGGCGTGAAAACAGTGAGAACAGTCCAAAAAGCACAAAAAGTCCGGCAGAGGTAAAAAATAAAGTCAATACCGACTGATAACCTTCGGCAGTTCTGCGCATGGTGCGGAAGGTTTCGTATTCGGACAGACCTGCTTCCTTATAGCCAAGAACAAATCTTACTCTGGTGGATGCCTCCCATGTGGGACTGTAATCATTTTTTGTCAGGTATTCCGCACCGGGGCTTGGAATATTGTAAACTCTGTCGAAAAAGTACAGCTTGTTCTGAGGACCGTCCCAATATACGGCTATTTTAAAATCATCATTTTCCAATAAATGTCCGTCATTTTCGGAGTAAAGAGGAGTGATAATATTACCGTCCTGTTGCAATATGGATGAGGAATTCCTTAACTGCTGGTATTGATATACCAGGGCGTCCGGCGTCATTTTCATTACCTGCTCAAAGCTGTTTCTGCATTCCACTTCATAGCGGTATGCACTTTCGTCAGTTAACGGATAGCCCAAATCATCGGCAATGCCCACGTTTCCAATCATATAGTCGTGAAACAGGGCTGCCATATATTCACGCATTTCGGTAAGGTAATAGATATCACCGCTTAATGTGCCGTTGCCTTCCTTAGTCAGATTAGTAAGTGCCTCACGACCGAATATTCCTGTTGCAATCATGGTAACAAAAGAGGTGACCATGATGATTCGACAGATAAATGCTTTGATTAATTTACTTTTTTTCAAATTTGTATCCAATGCCCCACACCACCTTTAAGTATTCCGGTTCACCCGGGTTGATTTCGATTTTCTCGCGTATCCTGCGGATATGTACCGCGACCGTTTTTTCGCCGTTGTAGGCGATAGATTCTTTCCAGACTTCCTTGTAGATTTCTTCTGCAGAAAAGATTCTGCCCGGCTGGCGCATCAGCAGCTCCAAGATTCTGGTCTCCGTAGAGGTAAGCCGAACCGGCTCGCCGTCCATGGTTAAGGTATGTTCCGTAAAGTTAAAGCACAGCCTGCCAAGCTGTACGGAATCTGTAACGGGATTATGTATGCCGCCAAGCTTTATGTAGCGGCGAAGCTGGCTTTTTACTCTAGCCAGAACTTCTTTGGCACTAAAGGGTTTGCAGATATAGTCATCCGCGCCGATGGTTAATCCGAGGATTTTATCGGTGTCCTCTGTCTTGGCCGACATGATGATGACCGGGATATTTCTTGTCTCTCTGATTTTCATCAGGGTTGAAAAGCCGTCCAGATGCGGCATCATGACATCTAAGAGCATCAGATGAATATCTTCTTTATCCAATATATCCAAGGCTTCATAGCCGTCGTTGGCAGAAAAAACCTGATAGTTTTCTCTTTCCAGTTGTATGCGAAGGGTTGCAACAATGTCTCTGTCATCGTCTACAACCAGTATTTTTTCAGTTTCCATGGTTCCTCCTTTGTGAGTTTATAAACATAGTATAACAACAATTTTTTACAAAAAAAGCCCCATAATTCTTACAAATTGTTTAAGAATCATAGGGCTTAAAGTTTTCGTGTATATTTACAGCTGTGTTTCCACACCGTTTAGGTTAATCTGGTCATTGTCCTCGACAGGAATCATAAGATATTTCTGACCGTCGATGGTTTCTGTTTTGACCTGGTCTGCCTTTTCAGGCTTCATGCGAAGAAATACATCGGATGACTGAGCAGAGGGTTCGCCCTGCGCTTCCTTTAACTCCTGACGAAGGCTTGCCACCTCCTCTAAGAGCTTGAGCTCCTTCTTTGCTTTCTGGTTTTTCTCGATGGCTTTTTCGTCCACCAGATGCTTTACAGCAGGCGGAGCATCCTGAAATTCCTCGGTAAAGTGCTCCTGAATCTGCATCACGGTAGCATCAGGAATCTCACTCTGTGTCAGAACCTCTTTGATGATTTCGGGAGTCAGGGTGAATTCTTCCGGTTCACCGATGACTAAGTCCTCCATTTCGGCTTCCTTTTCCTCGACAAGTGTATTTAAGTTCTCCTGAATCTCTAAGAGAACATCATCACTCTTTTCAATAATAGGAGCAATGGCACGCTTTACCATGGCATGGAAGGTGTCCTTTTCCTCTGTTGCGGTACGCTTTGCCTCACAGCCGAGTGCAGCCTGAATAAAGTCAGCATGTGAGTCCTTGGCATCACGAACATAGTAGGTAAGGGTATGAACATCGGTGCTGCGTTCAACAAAGGAAGGATACAGGAATCCTACATCAGGTACACCTACCACCCAGTCCTGAATACGCACACCGATTCTGTTTTCTGCTTCACGATAGCCAAGTCCCGGCTTTGACAGATTAACCGGACAGATGGCACAAAGAAGATAAGTATATACTTCTTCGGATTCATCGATTTTTAAGTCGTCATTTGTTTTTGTAATGACATCATAGGCATCATGGAAAATGAGAATCAGATAATTTCCAATGTAGTCATAATTTTCAATAATCATGTCATAGAGGTGGGAAAGCAGGTCCGGATTGCGAAGTCCGCTCTCACGAAGTCCGAGTAAATACTGCTGTTTTCCGCCCGGTTCTTTCTCCTCTTTGGTAAAGCTCAGCTCCAGCAGGTTATTACCGATGGTTCCGGATAATGCCTTTTTGGCAATTTCCAAGTATTTATAAAACTCCTCATCCTCGAGATTAAGGAAGGTTTCGTTTAATTCCACAACTTTATTTTTATTGGCGTCAACATAGCAGCCGCACATTCTGGTAAAGGTGCAGGCTTCCTTTTTAAATCGTCTCTTTAATTCAAGTATATCTTTATTCTGTAACATGAATATTCCTCCTTTATTTACAACGAAATTATTCTAACATATCTGAAGAAAAAAGTGTTGTAAAAAATTACTATTTTATTATGCTTTACTAGAATGGGATTTCACGGTAAAATCTAAGTAAGCATTAACATGGAAAGGGGAGTAGATAATGAACAAAAGACGCAGATTAATAGCGAAATTACAGACAGTGGTGATGGTGGTTGCAATGCTGGCAGCAGTTATGCTTCCGCAAAAGACAGTGCAGGCGGCACCGGTTGAGGTGATGCAGCCGTCTCTTGGAATTGATGTTTCGCGGTATCAGGGGTTGATTGACTGGGATCAGGTAGCAGCGTCGGGAATTCAGTTTGCAATGATTCGTGTAGGTTACCGTACACAGGAAACAGGATTGTTGAACGAGGACCCGTTTGCAAGATATAATCTTCAGGAAGCACAGAGAGTCGGTATTAAGATAGGTGCCTATTTCTTCTCCACAGCAGTAAATGCTGCTGAGGCAGTGGAAGAGGCAATGTTTACGGCAAATATTCTTGATAAATATAAGATTACATATCCGGTAGCCTATGACTGTGAGAATTATAACAGTGCAAGCAGCAGACAAAAGGGATTGGATAAGGCGACAAGAACAGCGCTTGCAATCCACTTTTTGGATACCATAGCAGGCAGAGGCTATACGCCAATGTTTTACAGCTCCAAGCATGCCATGACAAACAGCAGAGACTGGGATATGCAGACACTTTCTGCAAAATATAAGGTATGGGCGGCATGGTATCCGTCACAGCCATTCCCGATAACGCCTGCATGTGATTATCAGGGAGTTCATGCTATGTGGCAGTATACCGATAAAGCTCTGATTGCCGGAATAAACGGTGGCGTGGACATGAATCTGGCTTACTTCAATTATACTGAGGTTGCCCAGGCAAAGGATCCGTCAGGAGCACCGGTAATTAAGCCAAGTGAGCTGGGAATTGTGCAGTTTAACGATGTGCTGGATGTGGTAACACCAAACAGCGTGCTGAACTTAAGAACCGTACCAAGTACGGCAGATAATAATACAATTGTGGTACAGATTAAACAGGGTGATATGATTTTCAGAACAGGCATCGGCAACAATGGCTGGTCGAGAGTGATTCTGAATGGACAGGTTCTCTATGCGTATTCAAACTATTTAACTAAGGTAATATAATATATGTGATGATAAGCAGCTCGGAAAGAAAGCTTTTCGGGCTGCTTTTTTTGCACATTCTTTATTACGGATATGTTCAAAGGACTTGACACGAATAGTCATAAGGACTATTATACAATCAATTAGTATAACGATAAAAACCGCTATACTATGAGGAAAGATTGGAATCTTTGTGCAGGGCATGAAGATAATAATTGTGGAAAGGCAAGGGAATGATTATGAAACAGTCAAGTAAAAGAAATCTTTCTATGGTAATGGACTTATATGAGCTTACTATGGCAAACGGTTATTTTAATGATGGAGACAGAGACACAAGAGTTGCCTTTGACGTTTTTTACAGAAAGAATCCGGACAGAGGCGGTTTTGCAATCTTTGCAGGCTTGGAGCAGATTGTGGAATATATTGAGGAGCTTCATTTTTCAGATGAGGATATTGCGTATCTGCGCTCACTCAATACGTTTACGGAAGACTTTTTGGAGTATCTGAAAGCTTTTCAGTTTTCCGGTGATTTATATGCATTTCCGGAAGGAACCATTATGTATCCGAATGAGCCGGTGATTACGATTATTGCACCGCTTATTGATGCACAGCTGATTGAAACTGCTATCCTTGCACAGGTGAATCATCAGTCACTGGTTGCAACTAAGACAAGAAGAATCGTGAATGCGGCTGCGGGCAAGGCGGTATCCGATTTTGGTGCACGACGTGCTCACAATATGGATGCGGCAGTATACGGGGCAAGAGCGGCGTATATCGGTGGTGCATCCGGTACGGCGACAGTACTTGCAGGGCAGATGTTTGGTATTCCGGTAAGCGGCACAATGGCTCACAGCTGGGTTATGTATTATAAGGATGAGTATGAGGCATTTAAGAAGTATGCGGAGAATTATCCGGACAGTACAACACTTCTGGTTGATACCTATGATACGATTCAGTCAGGTGTACCGAATGCGATTCGTGTGGCAAAAGAGGTATTGGAGCCAATGGGTAAGCGTCTGAAGGGCATCCGTATCGACAGTGGCGACCTTGCATATCAGTCAAGAAAGGTTAGAAAGATGCTGGATGATGCCGGCTTGCAGGACTGTAAGATTCTCGTATCAAACAGTCTGGATGAGCATACGATTGCGTCCTTAAATACACAAAAGGCAAAAATTGATGCCTATGGTGTTGGAGAGCGTCTGATTACTGGTGCTTCCAGTGATTATTCCGAGGAAAGTATTTCTCTGCTTGGTGCCGTTTATAAGATTGCAGCAGTAGAGGAAAATGGTGAATTTACACCAAGAATCAAGATATCCGGCACGGTGGAAAAGATTACCAATCCGGGACTGAAAAAGGTATATCGTGTTTATGATCAGAACGGAAAGGCAAAGGCGGATTTAATTGCGAAGGCAGACGAAGAAGTGGATATGTCTCAGGATTACCGCTTCGTAGACCCGGAGATGCCTTGGAGAAACTTAAAGTTCACAGGCTGTACGGTGAAGCCCTTACAGGTAAAGATTTTTGAGAACGGAAAGCTTGTCTATAAGCTTCCGACTCTGGAGGAAATCAGAGCTTATGTAAGTAAGCAGCTGGAGGAAGAAATCTGGGATGAGGAGCAGCGTTTTGTCAATCCGCACAGACATTATATGGACATGACTCCGGATTACTATGATTTGAAGATGAGCCTGTTGCATGGTTTTCGTTCCTAGATAAAAGCAGGGTAAAAGTACCTGTAAAGCAGTTGTAGTGTTTACAGATAATGGAAAGGCATGGTTGTTGGATGAAAAAAATAGAGGAAATGACAGAGGAGGAATACCTGGCATATTGCAGGACGGTTACATTCGAACGTCCCTGTGTAGCAGTAGATATGCTTATTTTTTCCATAAACAAAGAGCAACAGCTGGAGCTTTTGCTGATAGAAAGAGGCAATCATCCGCATAAGGGTAAGTGGGCACTTCCCGGGGGCTTTGTAGAAATCGATGAGTCCTTGGAGGAGGCGGCGGCAAGAGAGCTGAAGGAGGAAACAAATCTGGAGGGCATCTACTTAGAACAGCTCTATACCTTTGGTGAGGTTCACAGGGATAAGAGAACAAGGGTGATTTCCGTAGCCTATCTTGCACTGGTTCCTTCCGGAAATCTGCAGTTTGCAGCGGGTGATGATGCGGCAGATGCCTGCAGCTTTGTCGTTAAGAAACAGGGCGGGGGCTTTACGCTTCATGCAAAGCAACGGGGGCTAATGCTTACGGAGGAAGATTTGGCATTTGACCATAGAGATATCATCCATAAAGGACTTGAGCGGCTTAAGGGTAAGGTGTCTTACTCGGATATTGCGCTGGAATTACTGCGTGATAAGGAGAAGTTTACAATCTATGAGCTTCAGATTATTTTTGAGGCTCTGACCGGAGAAGAGTTTGACGTGGCGAATTTCAGACGGTCCTTTAAAAAGAAATTTATAGACGCCGGACGCGTGGAAAAGCTTGAGGAAAAAAGTGTCGAGTTTTCCAAAAAGCCAAGCAGCTATTACAGACTGGTAAAGTAAAAGAGAATAAAATAATGCCTGCGCAGGGTGCAAAACACCGGCAAATCCTGCAGGCGATGAAAGGCAAGGGATTAATTATGGAAATGGTAACATTAGGTTCTACCGGAATTACTGTGAATAAAAACGGCTTTGGCGCACTGCCGATTCAGCGAATCAGCACAGAGGACGCCGTAAAGCTTGCAAGAAAGGCATATGATGCCGGAATTACTTTTTTTGATACGGCAAGATTCTATACTGACAGTGAGGAAAAGCTCGGTGAGGCCTTCGAAGGAATGAGGGAAAAGGTTTTTATCGCGACAAAGACAGCGGCTGCCAATGCAGAGGAATTTTGGGAGCAGTTGACGATTTCACTTCGCAATCTGAGAACGGACTATATTGATATTTATCAGTTCCACAATCCATCCTTCTGCCCGAAGCCGGGAGACGGAACAGGCTTATATGAGGCTATGCTGGAGGCAAAGGCACAGGGTAAGGTGCGCCATATCGGTATTACAAACCACCGCCTTGCCATAGCAGAGGAAGCGATTGCGTCCGGTCTGTATGAGACCCTGCAGTTTCCGTTCTGCTACCTTGCAACGGACAAGGATATTGCCCTGGTAGAGAAGTGTAAGGCTGCCAATATGGGATTTATCGCCATGAAGGCATTATCCGGAGGACTGATTACCAATTCCGCAGCAGCTTATGCTTTCGAAGCACAGTTTGATAATGTTCTTCCTATCTGGGGTGTGCAAAGAGAGCGCGAGCTGGATGAATTCATTTCTTATATAGATAATCCGCCTGCGATGACGGAAGAGCTTCGGGCACTCATTCAGAAGGATGTCGAAGAGTTAAGCGGTGAATTCTGCAGAGGCTGTGGCTACTGTATGCCATGTCCTGTCGGAATTGAAATCAATAACTGTGCAAGAATGGCTTTATTGCTCCGCCGTTCGCCTTCTGAGCTGCAGCTGACAGCAGAGGTTCAGGAGAAGATGAAAAAGATAGAAAACTGTCTGCATTGCAATAAGTGTAAGAGTAAATGTCCGTATGGTCTGGACACACCGACACTTCTTGAGAAAAATTATGAGGATTACAGGAAGGTGCTTGCGGGTGAGGTTAGTGTGAATAATTAAGCCTATATGGGCTAAAATTTTCAATGAAGGATGTGGGAGTAGTATATGCAAGAACTATCAATCAAAACGGTAATTCTGTTCGTACACCAAGAGAAATTGAGTTTGTTGTAACATCCGGTGGAAAGAAAACATATATTCAATCAGCATATTCGATGCCAACTGAGGAAGAGGCAGAAGTTGTACTGCGCCCTTTTGCATTAACCGGAGATTCGTTTCCGAAGATTGTTGTGCGAAAGGATTATGCACATTGTACATTGTCGTATCAATAGTACAATAATATTTTGTAACAATAAATTGTTTTAATATTTAGTGCTATAGTGTATAATAATAGAATATAACGGAAAATAATGTGCAAAAAATGGAAAATATATACATATAAAGTGGAGGTATGACAATGCCAAAGAAACCGGAGTTAGATAAAGAGATGTTTAAGCGTAGTGTTCTTTATAATATTAAGACACTATACAGAAAGCCCTTAGAGGAAGCAACAGAACAGCAGATTTTTCAGGCAGTTTCCTATGCAGTAAAGGATGCGATTGTAGATAACTGGCTTAAAACACAGGAAAATTACGACGCCAAGGATCCTAAGATTGTTTATTACATGTCTATGGAGTTTCTTATGGGACGTGCGCTTGGCAATAATATCATCAACCTGATGGCGTACAAGGAATTCGCAGAGGCATTGGAGGAGCTTGGCCTTGACCTGAATGTAATTGAGGACCAGGAGCCGGATGCAGCACTTGGAAACGGTGGTCTTGGAAGACTTGCAGCCTGTTTCCTGGATTCCCTTGCAACGTTGGGACACGCAGCATACGGCTGTGGTATCCGTTATCGTTACGGTATGTTTAAGCAGGCGATTCGTGACGGCTTCCAGATTGAAGAGCCGGATGACTGGTTACGTGAGGGCAATCCGTTTGAGCTTAGAAGACCGGAGTATACCAAGATTATCAAGTTTGGTGGAAGAGTTGTTACCAGAGAGGAAAACGGTAAGCTTTATTTTGACCATGTAGATTATCAGTCGGTTAAGGCTATTCCATATGATTTACCGATAGTAGGATACGGAAATGGTATTGTAAATACCCTTCGTATCTGGGATGCACAGCCAATGGATTGCTTCAGCCTTGACTCCTTCGATAAGGG
>CAYLWP010000047.1:0-15866 GCA_964387365.1 uncultured Roseburia sp.
CACCGGACGTTATCCGGCATCCTGCCCTGTGAAGCCCGGACTTTCCTCACCCCCGAAAACGGGGCCGCGATCATTTGCCGCACTTGCGGTATCATTATATACTTAATGTTCTAAATTTGTCAAACTTATTCAGAATCTGTATCATTAACCCGCCAAACTTATATTACCTGTGTACAGTAACAAACTTATCATTATCTTTACCAAGCTGCTTTTCCAGTCTGCACCATACTGTCGATATCCATATATGCATTTTCTATGGCCTCTGTATGATACACCCAGTAATTGTCATATACTTTTTGTGTAATACCACATGTCTCCCACTCCTGCAGTATCTCTCTCGTCTTTTTATTCTTATATGCCGCATAATATTCCAAGAGATACATAAAAAAACGCATTTCTTCTGTCATATCATTCACCTCTTATATATATGGAATTTCTCGGATCTCCTGTTACCTTTTCATTTTCCCAAATATCAAATACAGCCTCTGCGCCAAAATCGGTCATTCCGCAGTCTGCATTTTCTAGCATTTCATGTGTCTTTGAATTAACAAATACTTTAAATGCCTCCATCTGATTTAACCCATACTTTTCCATAATCATCAAAACCACTTCATTGTTATAATAATCTATAATTTCCAGTTCTGAAATTAAAAAACTCTCTCTTTGACAAAATAAGTTTTCGAATCTTAACAAAATCAATAGAAAGAGTTTTATTCTTAAGAAGCAACTATACAAAGTGAAGAAAGCGTTCTCTCATCAAACCTTAAAGCAGCTGCCTCCCACAAATTCCCTCACAATGGAATTCTTCGGCAGGTCCTCGGTGCTCACGCCAAGGAAATAGCTCAAAAACTTCAACAGTCGCACTGCCTCAAAGTACTCAGGCTCTCCCGGCTCAATGCTGTGAAGCAGCGGTTCTGCAAACTGCTTTAATACGGAAATCTCATAGATTAAAGCGGAGTTGAACATCGCATCGGCGCTCTCCTGAAACGGGAAGATATTCTCTTCCTCACCTCTGCGGACAGACGGCCACATCTGAATCGTTCTCTTTGCGCTTGCGCCCCTTGTTCTTGCATCGCGCACCATACGGCGAAGCAGTCTGCCGTCTGTGGTCGGAATCCGGTTATGTTCATCAATATTCAGAGTAGTCAGTGCACTGATATAAATCTTATACTTACTTTCCGCCGGAAGCGAATAAGACATCTTATCATTTAATCCGTGGATTCCTTCGATAACCAGCACATCATCCGGTCCAAGCTGTTTGAAATCGCCCTTGTATTCTCTCTTTCCTGACACAAAATTGAATCTTGGAAGCTCTACTCTTTTACCGGCAAGAAGTTCGCTCATATCGTGATTAAACTGCTCAACATCAATCGCTCCAAGGCACTCAAAATCATAATCACCATTCGGTTGTCTTGGCGTTTTTTCCCTGTCTACAAAATAGTCATCTACAGCAATCGGATGCGGAGTCAGTCCGTGTGTACGAAGCTGAACGGAAAGTCTGTGTGAAAAGGTTGTTTTTCCTGAAGAGGAAGGGCCTGCAATCATAACAAACTTCACACCGCCTCTGGATACAATATCCGAGGCAATTTCGCTGATTCTTCTTTCCTGAAGCGCCTCCTGCACAAGCATCAGATCATTAAACTGTCCTTCTCTTATCTGATCATTGAGGTCACCAACCGTATCAATGCCCAGCTTAATTCCCCAATCCGAAGCAATTTCCATCGTTTCAAAAAGCATACGGCGTTCTTCGAACGGCTCTACGACAGTCGGATTCTCCTTCTTAGGCAGAAGCAGTAAAAAACCGTCATTATACTTCTTCAAATCAAAGTACTTCACATAGCCTGTTCTCGGAAGCATATATCCATAGTAATAATCATAATAACCATCCAGATTGTATACATTAACCGAAGAGCTGCCACGATATTTAAACAGACTTTTCTTATCTGTCATCTTCTGTTTTCCAAACAGGATATTGGCATCCTCAATCGGCATGGACTTCTTCATGATTGCGATATCACGATCCACATATTCCTGCATTTTAGCCTTTACCTGCTCTACCAGCTCCTGTGTTACGGTAAAATTGCCCTTTTTCGAGCAGTAATAACCGTTTCCGATGACAAATTCCATCTTAATCTTCTCAATCTTGTCAGCACCTACTACCTCGGTAATTGCTTTCATCAGAATCAGCGTTGCCGTTCTGTTATACGTCTTATGTCCGGCGTCATCGGATAGCGTGAGGAATGTAACCGTACAATCTCTGTCTACCCTCTTAAACAGCTCTCTGATCTTACCGTTTCTCACTGCCAGCACAATCGGCTCCTTATAATCCTTCCGGTATTCCTCTGCCAATTCCGCAAAGGTTATCCCCTTTGGGTATTCCTTTACGTCTTCTCCAATTGTAACCTTAAACATCTGTTCCATGCTTCCCCTGCCTTTCCGGCACACCTTACACCTGTGCCACTATGTAACTACCTCGTATCTTAGTTACTCCACTACACAAATCCTCTTATTACACTCCACCTGTTAAAAATCATACCACTGTAAACGGCTCCTTCATCTTCGCCTGATAAAGCTTCACGCCCTGCAGCTTTCTTTGCAAGAACTCACTCATATATGGTATGAATAACTTCTCTATTCCGTAATGCCCCGCATCGATAATATTTAATCCCTGCGCAACGGCATCAATTCCCTCATGATGATCAACATCTCCTGTAATCATTACATCTGCTCCTGCCTGTAAGGCATCCCTGATATAGCTTCCGCCGGAGCCCGGCATCACGGCTGCTGTTTCCACACTGTCTGTCAGTTCGCCGAACACTCTCACATTCGGCACCTGAAATGCCTGTTTTACCAGCTCTGCACACTCTGCAAGGCTCATCTTCCTTGGAAGACTTCCGTATCGTCCGCAGCCCTCCTTGGAAA
The DNA here is from genome assembly GCA_964387365.1 of uncultured Roseburia sp. Lineage (GTDB taxonomy): Bacteria > Bacillota > Clostridia > Lachnospirales > Lachnospiraceae > COE1. Next base: position 2,923 of record CAYLWP010000047.1, read on the forward strand.
TATCATCCTCATAGGTCACATTAAGCACCTGACTGTTCTGCAGCTTAATCTCGTCTGCCGCCGCATCTGCCATCCCCATCACATCGAAGTTCGTATGCATCGCATAATAGCAGATGTCATTTTGTATCAGTCGGAATACCCGTCTTCCGATAAAATCATCCGTATTGACTCTGTCAAGCTTCTTAAAAATAAGAGGATGATGCGTCAAAAGGAGATCCGCCTTCAGGCGGACTGCCTCCTCTATCACATCATCCGTAGCGTCAAGTGCAATATATATCGTCTTTACTTCCTTTTCACGTCTACCTGCGAGCAAGCCAATATTATCCCATGACTCTGCATAGGAAGTCGGAGAAAGAGTTTCCAGTTTTTCTATGATTTCATAGCACTTCATATTGATAACCATACCTTTCCGGACGTCAGTCATATCTTCATCCCGTTTAACATTGCCAGTTTAGTTGAAATAGTTATACAGGCAGAATACAATATCACTCAGTTCCTCATCAAGCTCGGCAATACGATACTGCTGCCTCGGTGTACTTACCTTCTGGCTCATCAGATTCCCTCTGATATTCTCATAGTTTTCCTTCTGCCACAGCAGATACATTTTTAAAACAGGATGTGCCTTTTCTAAAAGATATGGTCCGTATGTATCCTGCACTCTCCTGCGTTTTTTTGCCTCTTCCTTGGAAACCTCCGAAACTGTTGGCGGAACCGTTTCCTCTGTATGTGGTGTTCCTGCCTGCTTTGACTTTTCGGCAAGATGATCTGCCATCTGCTTCTCCTGTTTGCCGAACGTACAAGGAATCACATGCATCATAGGATAGTATTTTCCATCTTCGAAAACCATATCCTCTTTGTCTATCACAAAGCCTGATTCCCGAAGAAAGCTTCTCACTTCGTCTATTTCGGACTGCGGCTGCAGTATCAGCTGCTGCAGCTTGCTGACTACCTCTTTTCCCTGTGTGAGAATATGGATAATCAGCCTGCCACCCATACCGGCGCAGATAATACCGTCTACCTCACCCGGCTTCAAGGCCGCAACACCATCCGATAACCGTGTTGTGATATATTCCTTCATTCCATAGTCTTTAATATTGCTCTTAGCCTGCTCTAAAGGTCCCTGATTAATGTCCATGGCTATTACTTTATTGCAAATCCGGCGTTTCACCAGCTCAATGGCTACATATCCGTGGTCACAGCCTATATCCGCGATTCGCTCACAAGGCGCAACCAGACCGACAACTGCCTGCATTCTATCTGATAACAGCATTCTCATTACCCCTTCAGAATGATATCAATTAATCTAAATAATCCTTTAACTTACGACTTCTTGACGGATGACGCAGCTTACGCAGTGCCTTCGCTTCAATCTGTCTGATACGCTCTCTGGTTACATTGAATTCTTTACCTACCTCTTCAAGCGTTCTTGCTCTTCCGTCGTCAAGTCCAAAACGGAGCCTTAATACCTTCTGCTCTCTATCAGTTAAGGTATCAAGTACCTCTACCAACTGCTCCTTTAATAAGGTAAATGCTGCCGCATCTGCCGGTACCGGTACATTATCATCCTGAATAAAGTCACCTAAATGACTGTCTTCCTCTTCACCGATTGGTGTTTCCAGAGAAACAGGCTCCTGGGAAATCTTTAAGATTTCTCGCACTCTGTCCTCTGGCATGTTCATCTCTTTTGCAATTTCCTCCGGAGACGGCTCACGTCCCAGCTCCTGTAACAGCTGTCTGCTGACACGAATCAGCTTGTTAATCGTTTCTACCATATGAACCGGAATACGGATTGTTCTTGCCTGATCTGCAATCGCTCTTGTAATCGCCTGTCTGATCCACCAGGTAGCGTAGGTAGAAAACTTGAATCCCTTACGGTAATCAAACTTCTCAACAGCCTTAATCAGACCAAGATTACCCTCCTGAATCAGGTCAAGGAAAAGCATACCTCTTCCGACATATCTCTTTGCAATGCTGACAACGAGACGGAGGTTTGCCTCTGCGAGACGTTTCTTTGCTTCCTCATCGCCAACCTCTAATCTCTTTGCCAGTTCGATTTCTTCATCTGCACTTAAGAGCGGAACCTTACCGATTTCCTTTAAGTACATTCTGACAGGGTCTTCAATTCCGACTCCGTCAGGTACGGAGAGATCAATCGCTTCCATATCCACTTCGTCTTCTTCTGAAAGCAAAAGCTCTTCATCAGGAATATCGTCCTCTTCCTCTGTGATGCGAAGTACATCGACATTGCTCTGCTCCAACGCCTCCAGAATCTTCTCAAACTGTTCTTCCTCAAGATTCATGTCCTTGAAGAAATCGCTGATTTCCTGATACTCCAGCACGTTCTTTTTCTTCTTAGCCAATGCTAATAACTCTTTTACCTTCGCTTCAAATTTTGCTTGTGTGTTTTCATCCATTCCGGTCAATCCTCCATACCATATTATTTTTATCCTTAATTCAACGAAATATGCGTTTTGCTAAGTTCTTCCAATGCTTTTTTCCCTTCGATAACCCGGCTCATCGCACTGATATCAACGCCAAGTCTTTCGGAATAGTAGTTGAAGCTGTTACGCTTCACGCTGAGCAGAATATCCCGAAAAGCCTTTTCCTTCTCCTGCTCGCTCTCAAGCTCCGGCAGTTTCGTCGTAAACAGGGATGCTGCCTCGCTCTGCTCCTTTTCATCCGCAAACATATTGATAATGCCTGCCGGATTCAGGGAATTGTTCTCGATATCGGAAAACATTCTTTCCGCTACCTTACTGTATAATTCAATGGTGAAATCCGCCGGAGTAATATACGGCTTAATCTTACTGTAAAGCTGCGGACAATCCGTCAGCCACGTAAGCAACAGTCTTTGCGACTTCTTCACATTCTCCTCCGGTGTATTTTTCTTCTGTATTCCTGACTTTGGTCTCTCCGGTGTTACCGCATAACCGCCTGACTTTGCCGCCATATTGACAACCAGCTTTCGCAGATTGTCAAAGCCGATGTGATACTTCTCAGCCACAGCCTCGATGTAGTTTTCACGCTCTACATCCTCGCTGAATTCACAAAGCTTTCTTGCTATCGCATTATGGAAATTCGTTTTCTCCTCCGGATCGTTCATATTAAAGTCTCTCTCCAGTATCCGAATCTCAAACATAAAGGAATTCTCTGCATGGTCTATGCGCTCCTGAAAGGCCTCTTTTCCAAGGTTCTTGATAAATTCATCCGGATCCTTGTACGGATTCATATCGATAATCTTTCCCGACATACCTGCATCACGAAGTATTCTGATGGCACGCAGCGCTGCCTTGACACCTGCCCCGTCGCTGTCGTATGCCAGCAGTACATCCTTTGTATACTTCTTAATCAATCCGGCCTGTCCCGGCGTAAATGCCGTTCCAAGGGACGCAACTGCCTGCGTAAAGCCCGCCTGATGCATGGAAATAACATCCATATAACCCTCGCACAGAATGATATTGCCTGTCCGCGCGCTTCTGGCATAATTCATACCGTACAGATTACGGCTCTTATCGAAAATCTCTGTTTCCGGCGAGTTCAGATACTTTGGTCCGCTGTCGCCTTCACCCATAATACGGCCTCCAAAGCCGATTACTCTGTGATTGATATCCTGTATCGGAAACATGACTCTGTTCCAGAACTGCGTTGTTGTTCCACGTCGCTCATCCATCTTGGCAAGTCCGACATCCCTGATCAAGTCATCCGTAAAGCCCTTCTGCCGTAAATAGGCAAGAAGCTCCTCACCTCTCACCGGAGCATAACCCAATCCGAAATTCTTCCTTGTTTCATCGGAAAGCTGACGCTTGTCCAAGTATTCCTTCGCCTTTGCTCCATGCGGTAAGCGCAGCTGGTAATAATAGAACTTTGCAGCCTCCTTATTCACCTCTAAAAGCCTTTGTCTTCTGGACTCACGGCGCTTTGCCTCCTCGGAATACTCCATCTGCGGCAGGGCAACGCCCGCCTTATCCGCAAGCTGCTTAATGGCCTCAGGGAAGGTACAGTTCTCATATTTCATAACGAAGGTCACTACATTTCCACCCTCACCGCAACCAAAGCATTTATAGATCTGTCTGTTTCGGTTTACCGAAAAAGACGGTGTCTTTTCACTATGAAACGGACAACAGCAGGTGTAATTACTTCCCTTTTTCTGTAATCCTACATAACCGGAAATCACATCAACTATGTCATTCTTCTGTCTAATCTCTTCAATCAGTTCTTCCGGGTAATACATTTCTCAACTCCTGTTTCTAATCCTCTATCCTATCCAGAACTTCGGAACATAAAGCTCATTATATAAGGAAATTGCAAATCGGTCGGTCATAGAGCTGATATAATCGCATACAACCATCTCCCTCGGCTCTCCGCGAAGTCCAAGCTCCACAAAAAACTTCGGCAGCTCATCCGTATGATTCATATAATGCTCATACAGCGTTTTCACCAATGCAACCGCCTTATCCTCTTCGCCCTTTGCGATTGGATTGCTGTACACACGGTCAAACATAAAGCTGCGCAAATCCTTCATCGCACGCTCAACCTCCTCTGACATCCGAACGTCATTTGTTCCCTTACTCTGTGTCACAATATCATGAATGAAGTTGTTCAGCCGCTCTCTCGGCGTATAGCCGATTACCTCACCAACTTCTCTCGGCACATCAGATACCTTCAGAATCCCTGCACGAATGGCATCGTCCATATCATGATAGGTATAGGCAATCTTATCCGAAAATCTTACAATCTTGCCCTCCAGCGTTGCCGGCATATTCTCGGTCTGATGGTTCCGTATACCGTCCCTTACCTCCCAGGTAAGGTTCAGTCCTTCTCCATCCTTTTCCAGAATATCAACCGTTCTTACGCTCTGCTCATTGTGCCTGAAGCCATAAGGACAGACTTCATTCAACGCACGTTCACCGGCATGTCCAAAGGGAGTATGTCCCAAATCATGTCCCAGTGCAATTGCTTCTACGAGTTCCTCATTCAATTGTAATGCCTTTGCTATCGTTCTGGCATTCTGGGAGACTTCCAAGGTGTGTGTAAGTCGTGTTCTGTAATGATCTCCCTCCGGTGACAGAAATACCTGCGTCTTATCCTTCAGTCTGCGGAAAGACTTGGAGTGAATGATTCTGTCTCTGTCACGTTGAAAAAACGGTCGGATATCGCACGGCTCTTCCTCTCTGGCTCTTCCCTTTGAGTTCATACTTAATGTTGCGTATGGACTAAGATAAATCTTTTCCCATTGTTCTACATTCTCACGAATTATCATATTTCTCCTTCTGCGCCCCTGGCACGAAAATGAAATTGAAAAAACTCTATAAGTTAATATTCGGTACGAACTTCAAAATTCCTTTTTATTTTTCATACATTTTAAAAAATGGTAAAAATTTTACCAATCTTATAACGGCTCATCAAAAACAATCTCTACATAATCACCCATGGCATGCTCCACTTCCACAAAAAGCACGATACGATTGTCACGGATGCAGGAATAACCCGTCGGTAAAAAAGACATCTTCAAGTCCACATCATAATCAAGCATCGTTATCGCATAATCTGTCACATAGCCATTATTCATAAATGCGGAAAAATCTTCCTTTCTTACACCCTCGGAAACGACCTCGTAGCCCATTTCCATCTCAAGTGCGGAAATAATGGTTGCCACATCTGCATAATCCTTAAGTCGGATGCTTTCTCCTGTCAGCAGATTCAGATTCAGGGTTTTTACCTCATTGATCGGATATGCGCTTCCCTCATAATTCACATACCCACGGAACACAAAGGACACTACCCCTGTACCCGCTGATGCTGTTTCGTAGCTGTACTCCCACGCACTTACACCCGCGTCAGTGCTGCCCTGCAAAAGAGTCATTTTAATTGCTTCATTGATTCTTGACTGAACCTCCGTATCTGCCATTCCCGACAATTGCGGATATGTCAGCTTCACAACGCCCTCATCATAAACCGCCGTTTCCACAGAATAGGTAACTGCCTGTTCCCCCGCCATGCGGTCAACAAACGGTACTACGACCTCTTCCTTAAAAGCCTCTGAGGTCTCCTCCTCTTCTACCGACTCTGCCGCTGCCGGCTGCTCATCTCTTATAATAACAGGCTCCGATTCCTCCGGATCAATCTGCTCGAATTCTACCACATCATCCACCTGTGATACCGGCTCCTTCTGTCCGCAGCCAAAGCTGCCGCAGGCCAGCATACCACATATAAAAAATAAACCCACTCTCTTCATTCGTAACCCTCCATTTCTGTACGGTATTCCCTGTCAGAAAAGAAAACCCTCAGGAAATTTCGCAATCAAAATTCCTAAGGGTAATGATTCTCCCGCAATAATAAAAAGTGCAGGAGATGGGACTTGAACCCACACGGTATTGCTACCACAGGCACCTGAAGCCTGCGCGTCTGCCAATTCCACCACTCCTGCGAACAAAAACTATTCTACCTTTTTTGTCTTGTTCTGTCAACTACTTTTTCATGATAATTCAAAATTCAAAACTAGGCACCCAGATATGCTTTCCTGATTCTTTCGTCATTCAACAATACCTTCGCGTCTCCCGACATTGTAATTTTTCCGTTTTCCAAAACATATGCTCTGTCTGCAACGGAAAGTGCCATTTTGGCATTCTGTTCCACCAGCAGAATAGTAATGCCATCCTTGTGCAATTCCTCAATAATAGAGAAAATCTCTGAAACCAGCAACGGTAACAGACCCATGGACGGCTCATCCATCAACAAAATCTTCGGATTCGTCATCATTGCTCTTACGATTGCCAGCATCTGCTGTTCACCACCGGAAAGTGTTCCCATCAGCTGTTTGGAACGTTCCTTTAACCTTGGGAAATGTGCATATACCCACTCAATGCTTTTGTTAATTTCATCTTTGTAAATGCACCCATGTAAAGATTTTCCAGAACAGTCATCTGTGCAAACACATGTCTTCCTTCCAAAACCTGTGACATCCCCAGATTAATTATTTTATGATTCGGCATTTTCTGCAGATTCACGCCATCCAACAGGACCTCTCCCTGTGATGCCTTAAGCAGTCCGTAGATTGCGTGCAAAGTAGTTGTTTTTCCTGCACCGTTGGCTCCGATTAAGGAAACCAGTTCTCCGTCATTTACTTCAAGGGATATTCCGTTTAAAGCCTTAATCGCACCATAGGATACATGCAGATTATTAATTTTCAGCATCTTCAATCCCTTTTTCGCTTTCGTGAAATGAGCTGCTATTCTCTTTGGCCACTTCGGAATATCACACAGCGCAAACTCGCCGGTTCCGAGAATACCATGTGGTCGAAACATAATAACAACAATCAGAGCAATAGAATAAACCAGCATCGGATAGGTGAAAACATTTCTCAAAAATCCGGGCCGTGCTTCTACCCACGAACCATTCTTAATCACATAATTCAACAGGAACATACCGATTGCCGCAACAACAGAGCCTGTCAGCGAGCCCATACCGCCAACTACTACCATAACAACGATAAATACGGAATTCAGAATGGATCCGTTGGTAAAGGCAAAGGATGTCGTTGCCAATGCTGCATTACAGCATGAATACAGTGCACCGGCAATACCTGCAAAGAAAGCTGAAAATACAAAGGTCAGCACCTTGTAAAAGCTGACATCAATGCCTGATGCAGATGCCGCAATCTCATTATCACGGATTGCACAGATAATTCTGCCGAACTTCGAACGCACAAACATGAACATCAGTGTCATACATAAAATAACAACCAGAACAGCTATATACATATAACTCTTCTTCTCATCATTGGAAAAGCCCAATCCGTTTGCATATAATGCAGAGGAAGCTGTTCCCTGTGACAATCCCTGCTGTCCGCAGAAAGGAATATTATTAATCAGATTAACAATAATCATTCCGAAGCCAAGTGTGATAATGGCAAGGTAATCTCCCTTCAGGCGCAGTGCCGGGATACCAACCAGTACTCCCAGTGCGGCTGCCAGCAAACCGGAAGCCAGAATACTTACCAGTAAAATCAAAAGGAATACCGCACCCTTCTTCTCCTCATAAACGCCCGCTCTTTGAAAAGCAAGGGAGACGAGCGCCGCCGTATATGCACCTACTGCCATAAATCCGCAATGTCCCAATGATAACTGTCCCAAAAATCCTAATACCAGATTCAGGGAAGCTGCCATAATAATCAGATAGCAGCACTGCCAGACAGACGGAACGATTTTTAATTTCAGTGTATTATTATCTACTCCACCGATTACAAAGGTAAGAAACATGATGATAACCAATGCAATCGTATTGATTCCATAACGCATTGCTGTTTTATTTGTTTTCATACTTTCTCACCTACATTCTTTCCAAGGATGCCCGCAGGCTTAATCAATAATACGATAATCAGAATCAGATAAACAAAGGTATCTGACATCGAAGAGCTGATATAAGTATTGGTTCCGGACTGTACAATACCGATAATCAGTCCGCCAAGCACTGCTCCCGGCAGGGAACCGATTCCGCCCAATACCGCTGCAACAAAGGCATAGATACCAAGCGTTGCACCCATTGTTGTAACAATCTTAGGATACTGCGCTATGTACATGAGGGATGCTACTGCCGCAGTCTTGTCCTCTGCTACACAACGCATGGCTCTTCCCATCTTTGTTTTCTGCGTAAACAGGTATAAGATAACCATGATAATAGCAGACACGACGACTGTAATGATGGTTGCTTCACTGATTTGAACTCCACCGATGGAAATTGTCTTGGAAAATAAAATATATGGAATTCTCGGGTCAGGTCCGATTGCAGGAATTGCCTGTGCCAGATTTTCCAACACAAAGCTCATTGCTATCGCAGTAATCAGTGCCGTCAGATTCGTTCCTCGCTTTCTAACAGGACGATAAGCCAACAGCTCTACCAGCATACCGACACCGGCGCATATGATGATTGCAAAAATAACGGCCATCCATCCCGGTAAGCCCAATCCCATCATAATAGGAATCGTGAAATACAGTGCATATCCGCCTACCATGATAAAATCACCATGCGCAAAGTTTATCAGTTTAATGATTCCATATACCATTGTGTAACCTAACGCAATCAGTGCATATACACTACCAAGCCTCAGGCCCGTTATAATAATTTGAACAAAGGTACTCATATCCTCTCTCCCCCTGCATTTTAAAGCTTACGTTTCCTGCCTTGTATTGAAACCGATGTGCTGATACATTACCTTCAGCACATCGGTTCTCTGTCATCTGACAATCTGAATTATTGTACAGACAAAGTCTGAACAGCTGTTTTAACTACACTGTCAGATGCTTCATCATAGCTGTAACCCATTAACACACCACTCTTAATCGGTGTACCTGTTTCATCAAAGGAGAAGGTTCCGCTTGAAGCTTCGTAAACATTGCTTCTGTCAGCCAGTGTAGCCTGTACATCAGCTGCCTCGAAAGAACCTGCCTTTTCAATTGCATCCTTATATACAAGAACTGCATCATAGCCTAAGGCATCGAAGTTGTTAGGTGATTCACCGTACTTTTCTGTGTATGTTTCAACAAAGTAAGAAGAACCCTCGCTGGTTGCCAGCTCTGTTGCATAGTGGTTAACAAACATAAAGTCGTTATAAACGGTTAAATCTGCACCTGCAGGTATTGTAGTCTCTGTGTTATCTACACCGTCACAGCCAAGAAGAATACCTGAGAAGCCTGCCTGACGAGCCTGCGGAACTAAGTAAGGTTCCATAACATCATAGTAGAATGGTGTAAATACCCGCTCAGCGCCTGCTGCTGCCATCTTATTAAACTGGTTTGTATAATCAACCTCTGTCATGGTTGCAACAGATTCTTCTGCAACAATCTCAACACCAAGCTTTTCGCAGGCAGCAGTAAATGCATCTCTTAAACCTGCTGAATAAGTATCAGCGGAGCAGTATACAATACCAACCTTGGTATATCCTTTATCTGCTGCATACTGAGCTGACAGCTCTCCCTGGAAGGAATCCTTGAAACAGGTACGGAACACATAATCCATCTGTGTTGTCAGGGAATCCGCAGTTCCTGAAGGCGTAATCAGAACAACACCTTCTGAATTGGCTACTGAAGTGATTGCTGAAGTACATCCGGAAGTAGCAGAGCCAATTACCAGTGAAACACCGTCTGAAATCAGTGTATTCATTGCATTCAGACATTCTGTGGAATCACCCTGTCATCCTTGGATTCCAGTACCAGTTTATACTTGGAACCATTTACGTCCACACCGCCTGCCGCGTTAATCTGTTCCACAGCCAGTTCTACACCGTTTTCTATATGTGTTCCGTATACAGCAAGACTTCCTGTCATTGGTCCGATAACGCCAAGTGTAATCTCGCCTGCAGAGTCTCCTTCCGCTGTTGCCGGCTGTTCCTCTGATGTTGTCTTGCTGTCTTTTGCGTCTGTTGTGGCTGTATTTGTTGTACTGTCTGTACTTCCTGTGCTTTCCTTGCTGCCGCATGCCACAAGACCTGCACTAAGAGTCATTGCTAATAATAAGCTCAATACTTTCTTCTTCATAATTACTCCTCCTTCGCTTACTGCTGCAAGGGAGTGCCCCTGCGAGTATTCCTTCACAGCAAAAAAGGTGCATAGAATCCGATTCTATACACCTTTGTTAAAAAAATATTCTGTTTTTTGCTTATTGTACGATAATTATGTCGCCGTGTCAACCCTTTTCCCTTATTATTTCATTTATAACATTTCCGTTACTGCTGAAATATATGATTCAGAGGTCCTCTTCCCTTCCCCAGATTGAGACCGACCCACAATGCACCTGCCAGATACTCTTTTGCATGTGCAATCGCGTCTGCAAGATTTTCCCCCTTGGCAAGATTTGCCGCTATGGCACTCGAAAGAGTGCAGCCTGTTCCATGGGTATTTTCATTCGCTATTTTTTCTCCGTAAAACCACTGTACCATGCCGTTTGCATACAGCAAATCATTCGCCGATTCCTGCAGATGCCCGCCCTTGCATAGTACAGCGCAGCCATAATTTTCATATATGATTCCTGATGCCGTAATCATATCCCCTTCATTCCTTATTTCCATGCCGGACAGTACCTGCGCCTCGGAAAGGTTTGGTGTAATTACCGTTGCCAGCGGGAATAATTCCTTTTTCATTGCTTCCACCGCCTCGTCTTTTGTCAGTGCCGAACCGCTCGTTGCCACCATAACCGGATCTATCACGATATTTTTAGCCCGGTATTCTTTTAGCTTATTCGCGATTATGCATACCTGCTCACCCGAAAATATCATTCCGGTTTTTACTGCATCCGGATAGATATCCGTAAAAACAGAGTCCAGCTGCTCTCCTAAAAACGCACCGCTTACTCCCATGATATCCGTGACTCCTGTTGTATTTTGTGCAGTCAGGGCTGTAATTGCACTCATGGCGTAAACGCCATGCACCGTCATGGTCTTGATATCTGCCTGAATGCCTGCGCCCCCACTCGAATCACTTCCTGCAATTGTTAATGCTGTTTTCATATCCTTCGTCCTCCCGTTTTTGGTTATCTACTACTGTTTCATTCCTCATAATTGCTGCTTTTTTATATCCATTATCTGCTTTCTGATTTTCATAGCTGCAGTTGTGATATCCTCTTCACCAAAAATGCCGCCTATCACAGCAACGCCTGCCATACCTCTTCCTTGGAGTTCTGTCACATTTTTGCCGGTGATTCCTCCGATTGCAACAACCGGAATGGTTACCGCTTCGCATATTTCCTGCAACAGTTCATGCGCCATAGGCTTGGCATCCATCTTGGTACTGCTGCCGAATACCGCACCACTGCCTAAATAGTCCGCTCCCTGCTCCTGCGCGGTTCGTGCCTGCTCTACAGTTTTTGCCGTCGCACCGATAATAAAATCCGGCCCAAGTGTTCGTCTTGCCTCTGACACACTGCAGTCACTTTGCCCCACATGTACACCGTCTGCCCTGATTTCCTTAGCAAGCTCCACATAGTCATTGATGATAAACGGAACCTGGCGGCTTCTGCAAAGCCTTTGAAGTTCGATTGCCGTCTGCTTTACCTGTTCATACGGCATATTTTTTTCCCGAAGCTGCAGCATGGTAATGCCGCCCTTTAATGCCTTTTCAACCTGCTCTTCCAGTGTTTCAGTGCCGAGCCGGCTTCTGTCCGTGATGGCATATAATAATAAATCTTTTTCTTGTAACTTCATATCATGTCTCCTGCTAAAAAATAAAGGACAAATATACCAAGTGATAGTATATCCGCCCTTTTATAACATTCCAAAGCACTCCTTAGAAATAGCGTTCAATATATCCCTACGTTGGCATTATCCAAATCAGGTTATGGGTCTAAGCCAATCAGCTTACTCTCAGCCACTTCAGTGTGCTCCCCTGTTTTCAGTTCTTGTTCATTATATCGTAAAATAAAAAGTTTGCAAGTGGTATTATGTATTTGGGAATCTCATTTTAATACTTATACAAAAAGGGGTTACATATCTTTCATTATGTGTTTGAATATAGTATGAATGCAACAACAAACTTACTATTAAGAGGAGGTAATTTACTACGATTTACAATCAAATGTTAGCCGAAAGTCAACGGCTAAAATCTCAAATCAATTCTTTACAGTCTCAATTATCTGAATTCCCGGATGGAAAGCTTATCTGTACTCATAACGGTGCCTATCATAAATGGTATCACAGTGACGGACGCAAACAAACTTATATTCCACGAAAGAATCATCAATTAATCGAGAAATTAGCTACAAAGAAATATCTTTTACTTCTATTAGAAGACTTAATCCATGAGCAGAAAGCTATTGAATTATATCTTAACCGACATTCTTCTTACGATAATCAAAGCGAAAAATTACTCAATGATGCTTCTGAATACAAAGAACTTCTTTCTCCATTTTTATAACCCGTCTTTCTGCGAAAGACACCAATGCGTCATGAAACAGAT
>CAYLWP010000048.1:0-15612 GCA_964387365.1 uncultured Roseburia sp.
AGCCATGACTATGTATCAGCAAGAACAGCTGAGATGCTTGGCAAGAAGAGAGAAGATTTGAAGATTATCGTTTGTCATTTAGGAAACGGAGCGTCTGTTTCTGCAGTAGAGTACGGCAAGTGTGTGGATACTTCCATGGGACTTACCCCATTAGAGGGATTAATCATGGGAACACGTTCCGGTGATATTGACCCTGCTATCTGCGATTTCATCTGCCAGAAGGAAGGCTTAACCGCAGCCGAGATGAACAATGTACTGAATAAGAAGTCAGGTGTATACGGTATATCAGGTATTTCTTCTGACTTTAGAGATATCGAGGCAGCAGAGGCAGAGGGCAATGCACGTGCAAAGGCAGCATTGGATGCTTTCTATTATAGAGTTGCTAAGTATATCGGTTCTTACGCAGCAGCCATGAACGGTGTAGACGCTATTGCATTTACAGCAGGTGTTGGTGAGAATAACGGTATCGGACGAGCAGAAATCGCTAAGTATTTAGGATACCTTGGAACAGAAATCGATGCTGAGAAGAATAACATCAGAGGCGAGGAGAAAATTGTTTCTAAGGACGGAAGCAAGGTTGCGCTGCTTTGTGTACCTACAAATGAGGAGCTTGCTATTGCAAGACAGACTCTTGAGTTAGTAAAATAATATATTAAAATGTAGGGATGTTGTACTAATTAATGTGCGACATCCTTTTTGATTGTCAGATGAAGATATTTCTATTTCATAAAGAATCTGCTATATTAATAATTGCATGAAAAAGTAAATGTAGTCTAATAGAATGAAAAGGAATGGATCAGATTATGATAAAATTAGGACGTAATGATGCATGCTGGTGCGGAAGCGGATTGAAGTACAAAAAATGCCACAGCAGCTTTGATGATAAAATAGAAGAATATCGCTTAAAGGGTGCAATTGTGCCGGATAGAGAGCTGCTTAAGACCAAGGAGCAGATTGAAGGAATCAAAGCAAGTGCCAAGATTAATATGGAGATTTTGGACTACGTTGCGGAACATATTAAAGCGGGAATTACCACAGAAGAAATTGATAAATGGGTATATGATATCACGATAAAAAATGGCGCAATTCCGGCACCATTAGACTACGAAGGCTTTCCTAAGAGTGTCTGTACTTCCATAAACAATGTCGTATGTCACGGAATTCCTTCACCTGATGTTGTATTAAAAGAAGGCGATATCGTAAATGTTGATGTATCTACGATATTAAATGGTTATTTTTCGGATTCATCCCGTATGTTTTGTATCGGAGAGGTTTCCGAGGAGAAGAAGAGATTAGTTGAGGTAGCCAGGGAAAGTATTAAGGTAGGTCTGGAACAGGTTAAGCCTTGGGGTTACTTAGGTGATATGGGACAGGCGATTAACGATTTTGTAAGAGAAAACGGCTATACTGTTGTGCGGGAAATTGGTGGTCATGGCATTGGTCTTGAGTTCCACGAAGAACCATGGGTAAGCTATGTATCGAAGAAGGGAACTGAGATGTTAATGGTACCCGGTATGGTCTTTACCATTGAGCCTATGATTAACATGGGTGCACAGGAAATCTATATTGATGAAGAGGACGGCTGGACGGTATATACGGATGACGGAAAGTCGTCTGCACAGTGGGAAGTGCAGCTTGTTGTTACGGAAGATGGCTATGAGCTTTTATGTTGGTAAACGTATGAAAAGGTTGCGTTTTTCGCAGCCTTTTGTGTTATACTGTCAGTAAGAAAGCATAAAGGAGTTAACATTCATGCAGATTCAGTTACCTGAAAAGGTTGAGTATATTATTCATACACTAGAGGAAGCAGGTTACGAGGCATATGCAGTCGGAGGCTGTGTTCGTGATTCTCTGCTTGGCAGAGAGCCGGACGACTGGGATATCACGACAAGTGCCAGACCGCAGCAGGTAAAGGCTGTTTTTCCGAGAACCATAGATACCGGTATTCAGCATGGAACGGTAACGGTTATGATGGGAAAGGACGGCTTTGAGGTGACCACTTATCGAATTGATGGTGAGTACGAGGACAGTCGTCATCCCAAGGAAGTCATTTTTACGGCAAATCTGATTGAAGACTTAAAGCGCAGGGATTTTACCATTAATGCCTTTGCATATAATGACAGGAGCGGTATCGTTGATGCTTTTGACGGTATGACGGACTTAAAAAACGGCCTGATTCGCTGTGTCGGCGATGCGGGGGAGCGTTTTACGGAGGATGCGCTTCGTATGATGCGTGCCGTGCGATTTTCGGCACAGTTAGGCTATGATATCGAGGAAAAAACGAAGGAAGCAATCACGGTACTTGCCCCCAATTTAAAAAACATCAGTGCGGAGAGAATACAGGTAGAGCTGGTAAAGCTGTTGCAGTCACCGCATCCGGATTATCTGAGAATTGCGTATGAGCTTGGAATGACAGGCATTTTTCTGCCGGAATTTGACAAGGCAATGGAAACACCACAGAACAATCCGCATCATATTTATACAGTGGGAGAGCATATGTTACAGACGCTTTTGCATGTAAGACCGGATCGTTCTCTTCGAATCGCGGCACTTCTGCATGATATTGCCAAGCCTGATACGGAGACCATTGACGAAGAAGGCATCAGCCATTTTCATGGACATGCTGAAGCAGGCGAGGAAAAGGCAGCAGCAATCTTAAGAAGGCTAAAGTTTGATAATGACACAATAGGTAAGGTCAAAAAGTATGTGAAATATCACGATTACAAGATAGAAGCAACACCGCGCGCAGTCAGACGTGCCCTGAATAGGATTGGCAAGGAGTATTTTGCAGAGGTTCTTGAAATCAAGCAGGCAGATATGCTGGCACAGAGTACCTGTCAAAGAGAGGAAAAAGAAGAAAATCTGACACGGGTAAGAGCACTTTACGAGGAGATTCTAAGAAAAGAAGAGTGTGTGTCCTTGAAGGATTTGGCACTTACCGGCAAAGATTTAATGGAGCTTGGTGTCCCACAGGGCAAGCAGCTGGGTGCGATTCTGCAAAAGCTTTTGGAAGATGTTCTGGAGGAGCCGCAGCATAATACGAGAGAATATCTGACAGAGCTGGTAAAACAGGAGCTGTCTTAGAATATTATCCCTGTTCCTAATCGGTAATCAAAGGATTCCGTAAAAGTAGATGATTCCGGTCTACTTTTGTGGAATCTTTTTTGCATTATAGACATAGGATAGTGTGACAGAAAAACGGCGGAGGGGAAAATGAAGTGAATGACAGAGCGGTAAGTGTTTTAGATAATTATGATATGGAAGTGACTCGAACCTTTAAAGGGCGCGGAACGATAATCTGCGAGACGAAAAAAGGATTACGGGTTTTAAAGGAATATAAAGGGAACACCGGAAAACTGGGACTTTTGGAATTGCTTCAGGAAAGCCTGAGTGAAACAGTAAGAACCGACAGACTTGTCAGAAATAAGGAGGGTGAGCTGTTCTCAAAGGATACGGACGGAACGGTTTACATTGTAAAAGAGCAGCTAGAGGGAAGAGAATGTAACTATAAGAGCGAGGAGGAGATTTTGCAGGCATTTCGCATGATGGCAAAGCTTCACCTCGGAATGCGCTACACGGGCGAAATGGCAGAGGAATTGCCCGTTCCTTATTACGCGGATGAAATGGAGAAGCACACAAATGAGTGTCGTCATGCGGCAAACTATCTTCGCAGGAAAAAGGTGAAAACAGATTTTGAGAGAGCACTGTTAAAGGAATACCGGTACTATATGGAAAAGGCAGAAGGAATTATGGCACAGGTAAGAGAAGAAGACAGGAAAGAATATGAGAACTATGTCAGAACGAACGGTTTTTTCTGTCATGGCGACTATCAGTACCATAATGTCCTGTTTTTGAAAAATGACATAGCTGTCATTAATCTGGAGCGTTTTGCCAGGGATAGCGGAGTAAGGGATTTTTATTTGTTGTTTCGTAAGATATCGGAAAAAGCAGACTGGTCTGTTTCGCTTGGTGAAAAAATGCTGGACGCCTACCAGTGTAACAGAAGCTTTGCACCGATTGAGCTCAGGCAATTGTATTACCGCCTGGCTTATCCTGATAAATTTTGGAAAATAGTCAATTTCTACTATAATTCCAAAAAGTCATGGATACCCGATAAAAATATGGAAAAATGGGAAACGCTGGTAAAACAGGAGAAAAGTAAAGAAAGACTGTTAAATTCTTTATTTGTACAAAAATAATATACAAAAACACGATTGCACTTTACATAAAATGTAGTTATAATAAATTGTGTGACATCTTGCAAAAATGTTTCATAACAATAGGAAATAGTAAAAGGATTCGTGTATGGGAGGAATACGTTTGAAGGGGAAGATACTTAGGATAAAAACAGCAAAAATCATACAAACGGTATTATTGGCAGGTGCGTTTGTCTGTCTGACCGGAGGCTGTGGCTTTTTAGACCCCGGTGGGATACAGGAGGCGCAGGCTGCATCACATACAGGAGTAGTAACGGTGACTCCGGGTATGTATGATTCGGAAGATACAGCCATTGTCGTAAAAAAGGATACAGAAGCATCTGCAATACAGTTTCAGAATCTTGAGACAGGAAAGAAATACACTCTGAATTATGACGGAGCAACACATATCTACGACAAGTATGAGCAGGCTCTTTCTCTGGAACAGGTGAAGCCGGGAAGTATTGTAACAGTCAGATTTTTCAAACCGAAAAAGCTGCTTGCTTCAATGAAGATGGATGCACAGGCCTTACACTTTGATGAGCTTGACAATTATAGTCTCGATACGCAAAAAGGCACACTTTCCGTCGGGGAAACCGTTTACAATCTCAGCAATCAGTTAGTAATTATATCCGAAGAGGAGCAGGTGGAGCTGATGGATATTAATCAGCTGGATATTCTTTCCGTATGGGGGTATAATAACAGAATATATAGTATCAATATTGAGCAGGGGCACGGTTATCTGCGACTGCAGAATGATACTTACTTTGTTGATGGCTGGATTGAAATCGGTCAGAAGATTATCAGAAAAATAACAGAGGATATGCTGATTGTTGTGCCGGAAGGCAAGGCAACCGTGAAGGTTAGCCATAACGGCAGCAGTGCGACACAGGAGATTACCTTTGCAAGAAATGAAGAAATGGCATGGGATTTGGGTGATGTTGAGATTACCGAGGTTCAAAAGGGAAAGATTATTTTCACACTGGAACCTGTCGATGCCAAGGTAGTCATAGACGGCAAAAACGTAGACACCTCTTCACCGGTAGAGCTGGAGTACGGTGTACATCAGATGACGGTCAGGGCAGAGGGTTATGATACACTTGCACAGTATATTAAGGTGAGAGAACCATCCGCCACGATTGGAATCGAGCTTGAGAAGGATGAGGATGCGGACAGCACAGAGGAAGAGGATTCCGAGGGCAGCAGCTCTGACAAGAAAGCTTCCAAGAGCAAGGACTCCGATGAAAAAACTAAGGATTCCTCAAGTGATTCTGATAAGAAGAAGACCACGACCACAAAGGGAAGCGGAGAATATCAGGTAAATATCGACTCGCCGGAGGGCGCTGAGGTTTATGTAGACGGTAATTATGTAGGAATTGCTCCAGTCAGCATAGACAAGAAAGCCGGCAATTTCGTTATTACTCTTCGAAAAACAGGCTATCAGACAAGAAGCTATACCGTGCAGATTGATGATGAAGACAGCGATGTGAACTATTCGTTCTCAGAGCTGATGAAGCTGGAATAGGAAGGGCAAGAGCAGTAAATGAATAAGCAGTATACGTTCGAGGAATTTGTAGAGATTATTGAGGCACTTCGCGGGGAAAACGGTTGTCCGTGGGATAAGGAGCAGACACACGAAAGCCTCCGTTCCTGCATGATGGAGGAGGCAGCAGAGCTTCTTGGAGCCATTCGCATCTACAAGGAAACAGGCAGTGCAGAGAATATGCAGGAGGAGCTTGGCGACATTATGCTTCAGGCAGTGATGCACAGTGTCATTGCCGAGGAAGAAGGACTCTTTTCCATTGATGATGTGATAAGCGGAATCAGTGAAAAGATGATTCGAAGACACCCGCATGTTTTTGGTGATGCAGCCGTGAAGAACGAAGAGACACTTCTGCAAAACTGGGAGGAGATCAAAAAGCAGGAAAAGGAAGGCAAGGAATGGATTGCATCGCCTCTTAGGGAAATTCCTGCAGAGCTTCCCTCATTAACGAGGGCGGTGAAGGTGACAAAGAAGCTGGACAAGCTTGCAGAGTACCATGACCGGGAAACAGGAGCAAGCAGGATTCCGGATAGTAACGAGCTTGGTAAAAGGCTTGCCGGTGAAGCGGAAAATACACAGCGTCTGCTCTCACAGCTGCAGGATAACGGGGAATCCGGAAAACAGGATTTGGCTCAGTCAGTGACAGGTTTGCTTCGTACCATTTGTCAGATATCTTACCGTGCTGGATTACAGCCCGAACAGCTGCTTTTTGACGATATCGAAGCCATAATTAAACAAAGCGAGTAAAAAATATAAGAAATTAAGCAAAAATCCCAAAAAAACAGCTTTTTTCCTTGACAAAGCAGGATAATTCGCATATAAATAGATATAGGCGTTTGCATGTGTAAAACGCTGAGAAATGGGGCAATAAGTACACGCAGAGGGCGTGGCATGTTCTGACAAACGACGAATAAGAGGAGGAGTTCACAATGAACAAAACAGAATTAGTAGCAGCTATTGCTGAACAGGCAGAATTAACAAAGAAGGATGCAGAGAAGGCATTAACAGCTTTCACAGAGGTTGTATCTAAGGAATTAAAGAAGGGTGGAAAGGTTCAGTTAGTTGGATTCGGTACATTTGAAGTAGCTGAAAGAGCAGCAAGAGAAGGAAGAAATCCTCAGACTGGCGCGACAATGAAGATTGCAGCTGCAAAGGCTCCAAAGTTCAAGCCGGGCAAGGCTTTAAAGGACGAAGTTAACAGATAATCTTTTGTTAATAAATGAGATTTAAAAACAACTGATGCTTCATGTATCAGTTGTTTTTTAGATTATAGGAGAGAATGGATGAGATTAGATAAATTTTTAAAGGTGTCACGTCTGATTAAGAGAAGAACCGTGGCAAATGAAGCCTGCGATGCAGGAAGAGTTTTTATTAATGACAAGCCGGCTAAGGCGTCTGCGAATGTCAAGGTAGGAGATATCCTGACGATTCAGTTTGGTAATAAGGATGTCAGGGTAGAGATTCTGGATGTGCAGGAAACCGTGAAAAAGGACGAGGCAAAGGAACTGTTCAAGTACCTGTAATAAACTTCTTTTCCGTGTCATATACTTTACAAACGATAGCTTAGGGTGTGGAGTAATGGAGGATATTACGGGAAAGGGAAGCGGTCCCGGAAGGCACAGGATGATGCTGGATGGGCGCAAGAGCTGTAAGCTGCAGGGGGTAGTGGATGCTCTTTCCTTTGATGAAAATGCAGTACTTTTGGAAACAGTGGACGGAATGCTCATGATTAGGGGCGCTGAGCTGCATGTCAGCAGACTGAGCCTGGAAAAGGGCGAGCTTGACATTGATGGCAGAGTAGATTCCTTTGTATATACAGAAAAAACATCATTTGCCAAGAAGGGAGAGGGGCTGCTTGCAAGGCTCTTCGGATAGCCTATGAGTGCGACAATTATCCGGGAGTGGCATTTTTTACTGTACTCCATTCTGACAGGTGTCTGTTTTGCGTATGTTTATGACAATATCCGACTGCTTCGCCGGTTAATCAGGCACAAGAGCTGGCTGGTGAATGCAGAGGATTTTCTGTTCTGGGTGCTGTGCTTTTTCAGCAGTTTTTATCTGCTCTATTATGGAAATAACGGAGTGATTCGTTTTGTTGCCGTCCTGGGTGCGGCAATCGGAATGTATCTGTATGGCAGGACGATAGGACAGCTGTATGTAAAGGGACTGTATCGTTTGATTATGATAGTATTGAGCCCGTATCGTTTTCTGAAAATAAGGTTGACTCGCATAAAAAATCATCTTACAATAAAGTTAAGAGATTATGTGAGAGCGAAACGTGGAGAGGGGGAGAAGCATGCCGCAGACAAAAAGCAAAAGAAAGCCAAAGCCTGCATTTCGTCGCAGAAAAAATGAGAACAGGCTTGGAATGACTATGGCAATCTGTGCGATAGTGATGATTGCGGCAGTAGTCGGAATTAACAGTCTTTCCCTTAAGCAGAAGCAGGAAAAATATGCTTCCAGAGAGCAGGAGCTTCTTATGCAGATTGCAGAGGAAGAGGCAAGAACGCAGGAACTGAAGGAGCTGGAAACTTATACCAAGACCAAGAAGTATGCGGAAGAGGTCGCAAAGGATAAGTTGGGTCTTGTGTATGAAAATGAAATTATTTTTCAGGAGAAGAATTAACTGCATCTCTATTGCGATTAAGCAACCGGAGATGCAGTTTTTGTCAATAAAAAAGTCTGTTCTCTAACATGAATTTGACAAAAAAATAAGGTACAGCCCTCTATACTATTCCCAAGAATAAAGCAAGGGGGCAGAGTGATGTCAAAGGCAGTAGAGAACATAGAGGGATATCTCTTTCCGGAATATAGCAAACGTAAACTACATGTATTATCAGAAACCTATGGGGAGCTCGCAAAGCTTTACGGTGGTATTCCCGAGGCGGAGCGTGCCGATTCGGACAGGAAGGATTACTTATATCAAAAGCAGGTCACGGAAAGCAAGCAGATTTTTGCGCAGCATCTAAAGGATATTTCGGGAGCTCTGGGTGAGGTCTCCGAAACGGTTATGCATGTCAGCCTGCCGTTAGAACACAAGCGCAAGGCGCTGGTAAACTACCTGAAAAAGCATGGCATTCAGGTAAAGGAGATGGTGTTTTTAGAGGGAGCAAACGGAAAACGCAAGCTCAGCATTACGGCAAGATTGACTGGAAGACATACCTATTCGGTAGAAGAGGCTGCGGGTCTGATATCAGTATTTTTTGACAGGAGACTTGTTCCAAGTGCAGAGTCAGCTTATGCCCTGACAAAGAACTTCGAGGCTTTTATATTTGAGGATGAACCGCACTTTACGATTATGAGTGCCCTGTCGCGTGCAGTGAAGGAAAATGAAAAAATATCAGGTGATAACTATTCCGTAGAGGAATGTGGCGACGGTCAGGTTGTTTTGATGATAGCAGATGGTATGGGAAGCGGCGAGGATGCCTGCAGGGACAGTCAGTCCGTGATTGAATTTATGGAGAAGTTTCTGGATGCCGGTTTCCGCAAGGAGAAGGCTTTTTCTATGATAAATGCGGCAATTGCGTCACAAACGCAGTGCTGTAATCTGACAACGCTTGATTTATGTATGCTGGATCTGCATACCGGCGAAGCGGAGTTTTTAAAGGCAGGAGCTGCCAGCAGCTTTCGAAAAAGAGGCAATGCAGTCGAAGAGATTGCTTCGGATATGCTTCCGCTTGGCAGCCTTGCGGAGCTTAGCCCGATGAGTCAGGCATGTTCCCTGATGGACGGGGATATGATTATTATGATGTCGGACGGTGTAACGGATTGTTTTGAAGATGAAGACGGAAACAGCAGACTCCGTCAGGTCATTGCAAGAAGTAATACGGTAAATCCAAGAGAAATGTCGGATTATCTGTTGCAATATGCAATTAACTGTCAGGGTGGCAGAATCCGGGATGACATGACAATTCTTGCAGTAGGAGTATGGGAAACAAAGGATTAGATACAAATGATGGAAAAGGTAAGACGTTTTGTAGAAGAACAGCATATGTTATCAGAGCATGATTATGTGGTGGCAGGGGTATCTGGCGGTGCAGATTCCGTCTGCCTTCTTTACATGCTTTTAGAGCTGCAAAAAGGTCTGGATTTTTCCATTCATGTTGTTCATGTGAATCATATGATACGGGAAGAGGCAGGTGAGGATGCGGCGTTTGTCGAGGCGCTTTGCAAAAAGCACGGACTGCCCTTTACCCTTGTCTGCTGCGATGTGGAGCAGGAGGCGAAAAAAAGAAAGCTTTCCACCGAGGAAGCGGGAAGAATGCTCCGCTATGAGGCATTTTATGCTGTTTTGCAGGAATATGCCAAGGGACAAAGCGGTCGTATTGCGATTGCACATAATAAAAACGACAGCTGTGAAACCTTTTTATTTAATCTGTTTCGAGGAAGCGGCCTGCAGGGACTTTGCGGTATTCGCCCGGTAAGAGAGGAAATTATCCGACCGATTCTTTGTCTGGAGCGTTCGGAAATAGAGGCATATTTACAGGAAAAACAAATTACTTTTTGCATAGATAAGACAAATTTGGAGGATAATTATACAAGAAACCGAATTCGTCACCACATTCTGCCGGTGGCGGAAAGGGAAATCAGCTCCCATGCCACAGGTCATATCAGTGAAGCCTGTGAGCGAATCGGCGAGGCTTATGAGCTGATAGAGGATCTGACTAAAAAGGCTTGTGCAGAGTGTCTGCGAACGGATGAAAAGGGCATTCATATATTGGAGAAGCCTTTTTTTACACTGCACAGGACGCTGCAGGGCTATTGTCTCAGAGAGGCTCTGGTACAGGCTGCAGGAAGCAGAAGGGATCTGGAGGCTGTTCATGTACGACAGCTTTTCGAGTTGTTGGATAAGCAGTGTGGCAGGAAGCTTACGCTTCCCTATGGGGTTATTGCGTGGCGTGAGTATGACGGAATCCGTCTGGAGAAGAAGCAGGAGCAGGAGACAGCATCTGTTGCATATCTGATAGGTCCCAAGGAGAAAAAGCGGCTGGAGGCAGGGGAAGAGCTCAGGCTGGAACTGTCTGAGGGTGAAGAACTGATTATCTCCCTGAAAAAAGGCTCAGAAAGGAAAAATATTCCCGCAAAAACGTATACGAAATGGCTGGATTATGATAAAATAAAAGACAGTATTGTCGTAAGAAAACGAAAAAAAGGTGATTTTCTTACAATAAATTCTTTTCAACAAAAGAAATCCCTGAAGGCATATTTTATCGATAAAAAGGTGCCAAGGGAGGACAGAGACAGTATCTGGCTTATGGCTGACGGAGCGCATGTCATGTGGATTCTCGGAGACCGCATCAGCAGCTGGTATAAGGTCAGTGACATAACAGAAAGGATAATAGAAGTAAAATACATAGGGAGGACTTGAGATGGCTGAAAGAGTAGAGGTCTTATTGTCAGAGGAAGAAGTGAATAGAAGAATATCGGAGATTGGTCAGCAGATTAGTAAGGATTATGAAGGACGTCAGGTTCATCTGGTGTGCGTATTAAAGGGCGGAAGCTTTTTTATGTGTGAACTGGCTAAGAGAATTACCGTTCCGGTATCGCTGGACTTTATGTCCGTATCCAGCTATGGTGGTGATACCAAGTCAAGCGGTGTGGTAAGAATTGTAAAGGATTTGGATGAACCGCTTGAAGGTAAGGATGTTATTGTCGTTGAGGATATTGTTGACTCAGGAAGAACGCTGAGCTATTTATGGGAGCTGTTAGGACAGAGAGGCCCAAAGAGCATTTCTCTTTGTACACTGTTGGATAAGCCTGACAGACGTGTTGTGGATATAAAGGCTGATTATACCGGATTTAATATTCCGGATGAATTTGTAGTTGGTTACGGACTGGATTATGATCAGAGATACCGTAATCTTCCATATATCGGTTTAGTTAAGTTCGATTAATTAATATTATGCATATGAAGGAGACAAAATTTTGGGAAAAAGTGCTAAAGGATTAAACATATATTTTATGATTATTTTGATTCTTCTTCTGGTGACCGTATGGGTTAGTACGATTCAGGGGAATGAAGAATCTTATACCAAAGGTGAATTTATTGCGCAGCTTGATGCAGGAGAGGTAGTGGATGTAGAAATTCGTCCGAATACACAGGTTCCGACAGGTTCTGTTGTTGTTGCACTCAAGAGCGGTTCTGTAAAAACCTTGTATGTATCGGATGTTGTGGAGATACAGGAGCTGTTAAAAACTTATAACATTGACCCGGTAGTGGAGGATGTTCCGCAGGAGAACTGGTTCCTGTCAGATATGTTGCCGATTCTGCTGGTTATTATTTTTGCAGTATTCATGTTTGTGATGATGAATGCCCAGAATGCCAATAACAGCGGCGGCGGAAAAATGATGAACTTCGGTAAGAGTCGTGCAAGGTTGACTACCGGCGGAGAGATTACACTGAAGGATGTTGCGGGACTTCAGGAGGAGAAGGAAGATTTAGAGGAAATCGTTGATTTCTTAAAGGATCCTGCAAAGTACACCAAGGTAGGAGCAAGAATTCCTAAGGGTGTTTTGTTAGAGGGTGCTCCGGGTACAGGTAAAACCATGCTTGCCAAGGCTGTTGCCGGAGAGGCGAAGGTTCCGTTCTTCTCTATTTCCGGTTCTGATTTCGTGGAAATGTTTGTAGGTGTCGGTGCTTCCCGTGTGCGTGATTTATTTGCGGATGCAAAGAAGAACTCACCATGTATTGTTTTTATTGATGAGATTGATGCGGTTGCAAGAAGACGTGGTACCGGTATGGGTGGTGGCCACGATGAAAGAGAACAGACACTGAACCAGCTTCTTGTAGAGATGGATGGTTTCGGAACAAACGAGGGTATCATCGTCATGGCGGCAACAAACCGTGTGGATATTCTGGATCCGGCAATTTTAAGACCGGGACGTTTTGATCGAAAGATTAGCGTGCAGACACCGGATGTCGGCGGCAGAGAAGAGATTCTGCAGGTTCATGCAAAGAACAAGCCGCTTGGTGAGGATGTTGACTTAAAGCAGATTGCGCAGACAACAGCAGGCTTTACCGGTGCAGACCTGGAGAACCTGTTGAATGAGTCGGCAATTCAGGCTGCAAAGGAGAACAGAGGCTTTATTCTGCAGGATGATATTAAGAAGGCATTTATCAAGGTGGGAATCGGTGCGGAGAAAAAGAGCCGTATCATTTCCGATAAAGAGAAGAAGATTACTGCTTATCATGAAGCAGGTCATGCCATTCTCTTCCATGTGTTACCGGATGTCGGACCGGTTTATACCGTTTCCATTATTCCGACCGGACTTGGCGCAGCAGGCTATACCATGCCGCTTCCGGAAAGAGATGAGATGTTTAATACCAAGGGCAAGATGCTTCAGGATATTATGGTATCCTTAGGCGGACGTATTGCGGAGGAGATTATCTTTGATGATATTACCACAGGCGCTTCCAGTGATATCAAGAAGGCTACCAAGGTAGCAAGAAGCATGGTAACACGTTTTGGTATGTCTGACAATATCGGTGTGATTAATTATGACGAGAATGATAATGAAGTCTTTATTGGTAGAGACTTAGCTCATACGAGAAGCCATTCAGAGGCGGTTGCAGGTCAGATTGATGCAGAGGTTAAGAGCATTATTGATGACTGCTATGCAAAGGCGAAGGAAATCATTCTTCAGAATGAGAAGGTGTTACATTCCTGCGCGGCACTCTTATTAGAGAAGGAAAAGATTAATCGTCAGGAATTCGAAGCATTGTTCGAAGCGTAAAGCGTGTGAATAACCAAGGGGCAGGTGCAGGAAGGCACCTGTCCCTTGTTCGTTGGAGCCGGCAGAAATATGCGCTATTGCACTCTTATGCATAATGTACAAACGACCTTTGGTAACTATTACTAAAAAAGAATAGCATAAATTGTAAAATTTGTAGGATGTTTGAATAGACGAAAAGAGGTGTAATTGCTATAATACAACATGTAACCCCCCCAATATATTATATAGTTTTTTGCTATACCCCATAAGAAAGAAATACCTTCTCTAAAAGAGACAGCCTGTTACAGACTGTCTTTTTTACTGCCTATGCTTAGAGTTCCCAAAGTGGCATCTATTGATGTTCTAAGCTGTTTATGGATTGCTTGCTTATGGTGGAAGTTTTAATGGATAATCGAAAGGAAATAAATGGAAACAGTTAGATTTGATGAGTTAAATTTATGCCCGGAAATCCTTAGAGGTATTAAGGAAATGGGCTTTGAAGAGGCTTCTCCGATTCAGGCACAGGCAATTCCTGTGGCAATGGAAGGCTATGATGTGATTGGCCAGGCACAGACAGGAACAGGAAAAACGGCAGCGTTTGGAATTCCGGTGCTGGAGAAAGTGAACCGCAATAAGGATGTAAAGCATCCGCAGGCATTGATTTTATGTCCTACCAGAGAGCTGGCAGTACAGGCGGCTGAGGAAATCAGAAAGCTTGCCAAGTATATGCATGGTGTCAAGGTGCTGCCGATTTACGGAGGACAGGACATCAGCAAGCAGATTAGGGCGTTAAAGGGCACGCAGATTATTATCGGAACACCGGGGCGAGTGATGGATCACCTTCGCCGTAAGACCATTCGCTGTGAACATGTAAACACCATTGTGCTCGATGAAGCGGACGAGATGCTTAATATGGGCTTCCGTGAGGATATCGAGACGGTTCTGGAATATATCGCAACGGACAATCTGCAGACGATTCTGTTCTCTGCAACAATGCCAAGACCGATTCTTGAGATTACCAGGAACTATCAGAAGCCGGATGCCAAGATGATTAAGGTGGTAAAAAAAGAGCTTACCGTTCCGAAGATTGAACAGTATTATCTTGATGTAAAGCGTAAGGATAAGGTAGAGGTTCTCACAAGACTGCTTGATTTTTATGAGCCAAAGCTTTCTCTTGTTTTCTGTAATACAAAGCGAATGGTGGATGAGCTGACGGAGATTTTAAAAGGCAGAGGATATTTTGCAGAGGGTCTGCACGGTGATATGAGTCAGGCGCAGCGAGATCGTGTCATGAAGAGCTTCCGTAACGGCAAAACAGACATTCTGATTGCGACAGACGTTGCCGCCCGCGGTATCGATGTGGATGATGTGGAGGCGGTATTCAATTACGATATTCCGCAGGATGACGAATACTATGTACATCGTATCGGCAGAACGGGCCGTGCAGGCAGAACAGGCCGCTCCTTTACCTTTGTAAAGGGAAAAGAGATTTACAAGCTGAAGGATATCATGCGCTACTGCAAGACGAAGATTCTTGCTATGCCGGTTCCGTCCTTGAATGACGTAAATCAGATGAAGATGGAAAAGGTTATGGATAAGGTTGCCGCAATCATCGAGGAAGAAGATTTAACAAGAATGATAAATATGATTGAGAAGCAGATTAATGAAGCAGATTATACGGCAATGGATATTGCGGCTGCATTCTTAAAGCTGTATCTTGGTCAGAATGAGGCAAATGAGGAAGAGGCAAAAAACGGTGACTTTGACTTCGACAATACCGGTGCCGAGGAAGAAGGAATGGCTCGTTTGTTTATCAATATTGGTAAGTCACAGAAGGTAAAGGCAAAGGATATCTTAGGTGCAATTGCCGGCGAAGCCAATATTCCGGGCAAGCTTGTCGGAGCAATCGACTTGTACGATAAATACACCTTCGTAGAGGTTCCGAAGGAGCATGCAAGAGCAGTCTTAAAGGCAATGAAGAATGTAAAAATCAAGGGCAAGGCTATTAATATTGAGCCGGCCAATGCGAAATAAAGTATTTTTTGACGGGATTAGTGTGACACACACCACACTAATCCTTTTTTTGTACATATTATACTAACATAATTATTTGATATTAACAAAAAAATTTTAGTACAAATATATTGACAAGGATAAAAA
>CAYLWP010000049.1:0-15610 GCA_964387365.1 uncultured Roseburia sp.
TCATCATGGATATTTCCAAGACCATGACAAAGATTGATGCCACAATCAATGATTTGATTGCGAATGGTTTAGTAGGACCAGCAATCGAAACCTTTGTAAACGGATATGCAAACAACCGTGAAGAAATCGGAAAATATGTGAAGACATTATCCGTAATGACACTTGACTTAACAAGCTTTGTTAACACAAGTATTAAGAATGACGAGCAGGCAACAGCTGCAATTCAGTCCAAGTAATTAGTTAGATTTTCCGCGAGCCTTGTTAATCATAACAAGGCTCCGGTATCTGTTTTGGAATACAGAGGGAGAGAACATGTTTAGATTATATCAACAGGCTTTTTTAGCGGCTTTAGAAGATTGGGGTAACCTTAGTAAGAAGTTACAGACAGAAAAAGAAACGATACAGACAATCATGAATTCAATGAGTCAGGCATGGGTAGGAGAAACCCAGAGTGACAATGAGAATATATTAAGAGATATGATTACAACCGGTTTATACCAGCAGACAGCAGAAATTGTAGAGAAGGTATACCGTTTACAGTATAATGAAATGCCCAATATTATTGCCCAGATGGCACGATGTGAAAAAATGGGTGAACAGCTTTTGCAGGACAGTCATCTGTCACCATATATAGCCGGATTTGGATACTATAATGATGGATATTTGACTCTGGATGATACCTATGTGGGAGATTTCAACTGTGCTGTGACAGAAGTCTTGGAGCTGGCAGGTGAGGCACGCAGTATCGTATATGAGGCAATGAATGCCTGTGATGGCATGATTGATTTTAGTGAAGAACGTGAAATGCTGGAAGCGGGCTATCGCAAGGTATTAAGAATACAAAATTTTTCCGTAGAATTTAATACATATGTAAGAGAAGTCAAGGCAATAGAGGAAGCACTGACTTCCGGTTTTCGCACCATAATCGCAGAGGATTCGGACCCGACAAACCGGAAGTGGAATATGGTGTTGCAGAATCTCAGGGAACATAAAAACATTGGTTACTCAATAATGCAGTTGCGTACGACGAGAACGACAGCAGGCTTCTCGACGATGAATGAACCGATAGAAGAATTAGATATAGAGCAGGTTGAAATTATATTACAAAAACCGGTAACCGACTGGACACAGCTGGAAGCAGAACAGGTTGCACATGCCTATACTCAGGCAATCGAGAACAGAGATGTTGATATGCTCAATGCAATTGCAGAGGGCTTACTGACAGAAGAAAACACAGTAGAAACAACCTGTGCCCAGATTGGAGATATGGAGGATATATCCTATCATG
Organism: uncultured Roseburia sp.; assembly: GCA_964387365.1. GTDB lineage: Bacteria > Bacillota > Clostridia > Lachnospirales > Lachnospiraceae > COE1. The sequence goes on from CAYLWP010000049.1 coordinate 1,289, forward strand.
GTAAATATTCAGCAGGTCTTGATTATCAAAAATGTAATGCGCTTTTGACATACATAGATCCGATTGAACAGGGTGAAGCTTATTTTACCCTGACAAGACTCAGAAATTATACCTTTGAGAAAGAGGTACATGAATATGATTATCAGTATGGGGAATATGATACAAAGATTACATTCAGCGCAGACAAAAAGGGCAATCTGACGGCAAATGTGACGACAGAGTGTGCACATCCAAATGTATATCCGACCTTCGTAGAATTTGAAACAAGCAATTTATATCTTGAGATGTCCGGTGAGACAAGAATGTGCATGGAATCAAAGAATTTTTCAGAAGAGGACATCGTAAATATCTTGTCACTGGTATGTACAGATACAGATAAAGAATTTGTCTATGGTCTGATGGGAAGCGATGAAAAAGAAGAGTATCAGGAGGTTTTTCAAACAAGACCGAATTGGTTGAGCGTATCGGGTCAATCAGCATTAGCTGCTTATGTATACTGTATTTATGATAATAGTTTTTCAGTGGATGAAAACGGAGTGATTCATACCAATGATACGAGTGGTTTTAAACAGTTAACAGATTTGGTGAATGGTATTACTTTGATTAATGGTGGTGATAAGACTTTTACACAAGAATATCTTTCTATGATAACCGTTTGCATGGAGGATATGCTTAATACGAACAGCATACTGATTTACAATAACTATGAAAATGTACCGGAGGAAATGATTATAAATCAGCATAAGTATTACAATATTTATGCGCTTTTCGCCAGCCTTGAAAAAATGGATTTACAATACAGGGATACGACGAAACATACACCATTTAGTGTTTTTAGTGACAGAGGTTTTGAGATTTCCAATCTGGAGCTGGATAGAGAAGTCAGTCATACAAAGACGGGACAAGAATTAGACAGTACGATGTTCTCATATAAATATTCTATAGTTGGCTGGGACGGTGAGAATGGAGAAAAAAATGTAATCCTACAGGAAAAACTGCCGGATGAACGTGATAATTGTCAAGCTCTTATTGATTATAATAAGGCGACGAAGGAATGGAGACAGTCAGGAAATAAGGCTGCAATTAATGCTGTACTTTCGATTATGTCGTCAAAGTGTCCTTACATAGATCTTGCTGTTAGCGGATATAAGTTGAAAGATGGCATAGGCGAATTGTCCGGTGTGATAGATGGTGTTGAAGGTGTTGTAGATAATGATGACTTATCAGATGGTTTTATGTTGTCCAGTAAACTAGTAGGTTTCTATGCGGAAATAGCAGAGGCATATGAGAAAAAGCAAGAAGCTTATAGTCAGATATTATCAGACTGGTATACCAGTGGCGTATATATTAACTGCGGTGCGGATTCAGATATGGTAGCGGAAGGAATGTATAATCCGGAGATAATAGCAAAGAAAGCTGCTTTATATGAAGAGGGATTTTCTTTATTCTGTGCAAATGAGGAAAGTGTTGCGTATGGAAATGAAGCGATAGAAGAATGCTGGAAATCAGACAATGATGATACACTTAATAATATAAGTGCAGATAATACCAAGGCAGATAAAATAAAAATCTTAAAAATTATGTGGAACGGACCGCAGAATGATGAGGAAAGAGCGATACTGCGAGGATTAAGTGATGACCAGTTTTTGAAATATCAAGGAGAATTAGCAAAAACTTGTGCTGCATATAAAGAACAAATTATATTCCATAATGGTTACTCGAGCAATAAGCTTGAGAGTTTTGAACAAATATTTAACAGCTATTCCTTTAAAGATGCTGCGGAAGGAGGAGAATAAGAACAATGCAGGAAACAGTAAAAACAATTTTAAAGTGGCTAAAAATTATAGCAGTAATTGTGTTGTTTGTGGTTTTGCTAATCTATTTTTACCCATATCTGGGCAATGTAAATATAACGGATAAGAAAACAGGGTTTCAATATAAGGTATGCAGTGACCATGTGGAAGTAAGGGGGTATGTAGGAAAAAAGATAAATAAATATGATGTGGAATATGAAGATGATTTGGTTATTCCGGACAAATACTGGAACAGAAAGATTACAGTGATACAGGAAGATGCATTTATTGACTGGGAATCCTTAAAGAGTGTAAAATTTCCAAAGTATCTGAAGGAGATAAGGGAATGGGCATTTTATGGGTGTGAAAGCATAACAACCATAGAACTGGGTGAATATGTGGAAAGTATAGGAATCAGTGCATTTTCTGCCTGTGATAACTTAGAATCGGTAATAATTAAAGGAAGCGTAAGAATAATAGAACCTTCGGCTTTTTGGGGGTGTAATAAGTTGCGTTCAATCACTTTGAATGAAGGATTGGAAGAAATAGGAGATAGCGCATTTGGAGGAACAGCTCTGAAAAGTATAACGATTCCTAAAAGTGTAAGAAAGATTGGATACGATGCATTTGCGCGGACGGAACTTCAAGAGGTGGATTTTCAGGATAATAATGAGATAGTTATTAAGGCAGACGCATTTTATGACACTCCATGGTTAGAGAAACAGGAAGGATTTGCAATATATGGAGACAATGTGCTGGTAAGCTGCCGGACAGAAGAGACGGAAGTTGTGATACCTGATGGAGTAAAGTATATCAGCGGAGAGATTATAGGAACAAAGCCAATCGAAAAAGTATATATTCCCAATACGGTATGCTACATAGGAAGTGATACACTTCGATACTGTAATAATGCGAAGATATTTATTCCGGACAGTGTTATAGAACTGAATTTAGCACATATGTCAATGCACGGAGAGAAAGTAAAAATAACTATAGTAACCACTTCTGGTTCCTATGCAGAAACCTATGCGAAGGAAAATGGAATAGAATATGAGATAGTGGAAGAAATCATTTATCCGGAGGAATAGATAATGATTATTAACGCAAACAGTTTAGTACAGATACAGACAGAAACGGTAAAGGCAGAAAGCGATAATTTGATTGTATCGCAAGTTGGATTAAGAACATATAATTCGAGATTGATTGCTACTCATGACGGAATGGTAACTTACTTAAGAGACGAGATAGCATCTGCATATCAGGAGATAGGCGAATATGTACAGGCTAAAATGGAATTATTATGTGGAGTTGTTGAAGGAACAGCAAATAACAGTGCATCCTTTGCGAAGAAAGCAGAAGAGGTAGATACTACAGCTGCTGAAAAGGTACAGAATGGAGGAATAGTCTGATGAGTAGTTGCAGATGTTCGGATATAAGAAATACAGAGAATAAAGAATTTGTCTATGGTCTGATGGGAAGCGATGAAAAAGAAGAGTATCAGGAGGTTTTTCAAACAAGACCGAATTGGTTGAGCGTATCGGGTCAATCAGCATTAGCTGCTTATGTATACTGTATTTATGATAATAGTTTTTCAGTGGATGAAAACGGAGTGATTCATACCAATGATACGAGTGGTTTTAAACAGTTAACAGATTTGGTGAATGGTATTACTTTGATTAATGGTGGTGATAAGACTTTTACACAAGAATATCTTTCTATGATAACCGTTTGCATGGAGGATATGCTTAATACGAACAGCATACTGATTTACAATAACTATGAAAATGTACCGGAGGAAATGATTATAAATCAGCATAAGTATTACAATATTTATGCGCTTTTCGCCAGCCTTGAAAAAATGGATTTACAATACAGGGATACGACGAAACATACACCATTTAGTGTTTTTAGTGACAGAGGTTTTGAGATTTCCAATCTGGAGCTGGATAGAGAAGTCAGTCATACAAAGACGGGACAAGAATTAGACAGTACGATGTTCTCATATAAATATTCTATAGTTGGCTGGGACGGTGAGAATGGAGAAAAAAATGTAATCCTACAGGAAAAACTGCCGGATGAACGTGATAATTGTCAAGCTCTTATTGATTATAATAAGGCGACGAAGGAATGGAGACAGTCAGGAAATAAGGCTGCAATTAATGCTGTACTTTCGATTATGTCGTCAAAGTGTCCTTACATAGATCTTGCTGTTAGCGGATATAAGTTGAAAGATGGCATAGGCGAATTGTCCGGTGTGATAGATGGTGTTGAAGGTGTTGTAGATAATGATGACTTATCAGATGGTTTTATGTTGTCCAGTAAACTAGTAGGTTTCTATGCGGAAATAGCAGAGGCATATGAGAAAAAGCAAGAAGCTTATAGTCAGATATTATCAGACTGGTATACCAGTGGCGTATATATTAACTGCGGTGCGGATTCAGATATGGTAGCGGAAGGAATGTATAATCCGGAGATAATAGCAAAGAAAGCTGCTTTATATGAAGAGGGATTTTCTTTATTCTGTGCAAATGAGGAAAGTGTTGCGTATGGAAATCTTAAGAAGGTAGTGTTTAGAAGTGATAGTATAATGTTAGAAGACAAATGTATTCTAGACTGCGAAAACGTTACTATCGTATCCCGAGCAGGCTCAACCGGACAGCAGTATGCAGAGAAGTACGGAATCCCGTGGGAAGAGTTGAAGGAGTAAGCGAAAGGAGGATTTTATGGAGTTTACAGCACCTAAGATATCTATGTGTCATAAAAGTTTGGAAATCGGATCTGTGAACATAGATGAATCAAAAGAAAATATTAATACTGTATATGAAGAAATTGTGGAAGCAAACGAGGCATTATTGGTCGAATTATCGGGAGATGTGAAAAAGAAATTTGCAAGTGCAAAGGAAACAACAGAGGGAAGATTGAAGAATGTAACATACACCTTAGGTAACATGGCGGAGTTGATTCAAGCTTATTCGGATGATAATAAGAAGATAAATGAAAATGCAGACTTACGCGCCGGTTTTAATTCATGGATGTCATTGCCCGAACCGTTTGTAGGAGAAACCAAGGATGAGTAGTTGTAGATGTGGTGATAAGACCAGCTGTAAAAGAGAAATTCAAAGATTGGATGAGACTTTAAGTATGATAAGTGGCTGTGGATATCTGTTTCAAAATATAAACAACTGTCTATCGCAAATTTCAGCTAAAAGCAGAATTGCATATGATTCAACAAAAACAGAAGAAATAGCGACTTCAATCAAAAGTTTAGATGATGATATAATATCAGTGAAAGATAATTTTATGCAGAAAGTGAATCAGAAGAAGTCACAACTGAATCAAAGATTAGCGGATTTAACAAGAGAGGATGATGATTATCACGAGGAACAGAGGAGAAAGGCAGAAGAGGCGGCAAGGGCAGCAGCAGAAGCAGCCGCTGCAAAGAATAAAATTATAGGATAAATCGTTCCGGCGCCCAAACCACCCAATACAGCATATAACCACAACTTATATCACATATAATAAATATTGATTTTACTTATGCCACAAAAAAGCGTATAATTACCCCGTAATAGGTGCTTAATAAGAGTACAACAGAACCAACAATGGAGGTAATACTATGGTAAAGGCAGTTGTAGGAGCCAACTGGGGCGACGAAGGAAAAGGTAAGATTACAGACATGCTTGCGAAGGAAGCAGATATTATTATCCGCTATCAGGGTGGTGCAAATGCAGGACACACAATCGTTAATAATTACGGAAAGTTCGCACTTCATACCCTTCCGTCAGGTGTTTTTTATGATCATACAACAAGCATCATCGGAAACGGTGTAGCATTAAATATTCCTGTTTTGATCAAGGAGATTCAGTCCATCATTGACAGAAATGTACCGATGCCTAAGATTCTGGTATCTAACAGAGCACAGATGGTAATGCCGTATCACATTTTATTTGACCAGTATGAAGAGGAGCGTCTGGGCGGCAAGTCCTTTGGCTCAACTAAGTCAGGTATTGCTCCGTTTTATTCAGATAAATACGCAAAAATCGGTTTCCAGGTAAGCGAGCTTTTCGATGAGGAGCTTCTTAAGGAGAAGGTAGTCAGAGTATGTGAGCAGAAGAATGTTATTTTAGAGCATTTATATCACAAGCCGGCAATCAATCCTGATGAATTACTTGAGACCTTGCATGAGTACAAGGAAATGATTGAACCATATGTGTGTGATGTTTCCCTGTTTCTTGATAAAGCAATCAAGGAAGGCAAGAATATTCTCTTAGAGGGACAGCTTGGAACCTTGAAGGATCCGGATCACGGTATCTATCCGATGGTAACTTCTTCCTCAACCTTAGCTGCATACGGCGCTATCGGCGCAGGAATTCCGCCATATGAGATTAAGGAAATCTATACTGTATGTAAGGCATATTCTTCAGCTGTAGGAGCAGGTGCTTTCGTATCTGAAATCTTTGGCGATGAAGCAGATGAGTTAAGAAGACGCGGCGGCGATGGCGGTGAATACGGTGCAACCACAGGAAGACCCAGAAGAATGGGATGGTTTGACTGCGTTGCTTCTAAGTATGGCTGCCGTTTACAGGGTACCACAGACGTATGCTTTACCGTACTTGATGTACTTGGATATCTTGATGAGATTCCTGTATGTACAGGATATGAAATCGACGGCGAGGTTACAGCGGACTTCCCTGTAACTGCTTTACTTGAAAAGGCAAAGCCGGTTCTTACAACACTTCCGGGCTGGAAATGTGATATTCGTGGAATTAAGAATTACGAAGACCTTCCGGAGAACTGCCGTAAGTATATCGAGTTTATCGAGGAGCAGATTGGTTATCCGATTACTATGGTAAGTAACGGTCCTTCCAGAGACGATATTATTTACAGAAAAAGTCCATTGAAGAAATAAAATCAATTGAGTTGACATAATTTTTGGAAAACATGGAAATTTGTGAAAAGTGCACATTAACGGGTGCACTTTTTTCTTTTATGTGTTAACATTACATACATAAGTGTGACCGCTCAGAGGGGATTCATTTAGCACTGAATGGTTAACATAAGTTTATTATTAAAGGAGGACAAGCAATGGCGAAAGAATTAGTAGCAATGCTACTTGCCGGAGGGCAGGGATCAAGATTATATGCTCTGACACAGAAGCTGGCAAAGCCTGCAGTTCCTTTTGGGGGAAAGTATCGTATCATAGATTTTCCGTTATCGAACTGTGTAAATTCAGGAATTGATACAGTAGGAATTCTGACTCAGTATCAGCCACTGGTACTGAATGAGTATATTGGAAACGGACAGCCATGGGATCTCGACAGACTATATGGAGGAGTACATATTCTGCCACCGTATCAGCAGGCATCAGGCTCTGACTGGTACAAGGGAACTGCGAACGCGATTTATCAGAACATTCCATTTATTGAGAGGTATGATCCGCAGTACGTCATCATTCTTTCGGGTGACCAGATTTGCAAGCAGGATTACAGCGATTTTCTTGCGTTTCACAAGGAAAAGGGAGCGGAGTTCAGTGTTGCCGTTATGGAGGTGCCATGGGAAGAGGCTTCGCGCTTTGGCTTGATGGTTGCAGACGAGAATGACAAGATTACGGAGTTCCAGGAGAAGCCGAAGAATCCGAAGTCCAATCTTGCGTCAATGGGTATCTATATTTTTAACTGGGATATTCTCAAAAAGTATCTGGAAGAGGATGAGGCTGATCCGGAATCTGAAAATGATTTCGGTAAGAATATTATTCCGAATCTGCTTCGTGACGGAAGAGAGATGTATGCTTATCATTTTGATGGTTATTGGAAGGATGTCGGAACGATTTCTTCTCTTTGGGAAGCAAATATGGAGGTTCTTGACCCGGAACACAGCGGAATCAACCTGTTTGACGACCAGTGGAAGGTATACAGCCGTAACAGCGGTATGACAGGTCATAGAATCGGCTCTGACGCAGTGGTAGAGAATTCCATGATTACTGACGGTTGCCGTGTATACGGTAATGTTAAGCATTCGATTTTATTTGCGGGTGTTATTGTTGAAGAGGGAGCTGAGATTGAAGATGCCGTTATCATGGGTGGTGCGGTAATTAAGTCCGGTGCCGTAGTAAAGCATTGTATTGTGGCAGAGGATGCGGTAATTGACAATAATGCGGTAGTAGGAGCAATGCCTGCCGATGGAGAAACCGGCGTTGCAACGATTGCTTCGGGCGTAAAGGTAGGAAAGAATGCAAAAATCGGTCCTAAGGCAATGATTTATAATGATGTAAAGGATGGTGACGAACAATGGTAAATTCCAATGCAGATGCACTGGGTATTATTTTCCCAAACAGTTATGATTCGCTTGTTCCTGAATTGGTGAGTGAACGTTTGATGGCTTCCATTCCTTTTGCAAGTCGTTACAGAATGTCTGATTTTGTGATTTCAAGCATGGTAAATTGCGGAATCGATAATATTTCCCTGATTGTCCGTAAGAATTATCATTCGCTGATGGATCATCTCGGTTCCGGTCGTGAGTGGGATCTGACACGTAAAAATGGTGGTCTGAATATTGTCCCGCCGTTTGCACAGAAGAATGTTAAGGTGTACAACGGAAGAATCGAGGCTCTTGAAAGCATTAAGCGCTTTTTGAGCTCCCAGAAGGAGAAATACGTTGTTTTATCAGATGCGAATATTGCAATGAACTTTGATTTTAAGGCATTGCTGGATGCACATGTGGAAACCGGCGCAGATATGACGGTTGTATACAATAAAGAGAAGATACCAAGAAGCTTTAAAAATCCGGCATTTGATGTAAAGGACATGTATTTTACGGTGGATGTTGATGACACAGGCAGGATAACTGAGGTTCATATGAATTCCGTAGAACCGGGACCGCAGAATCTTGGTATGAATATTTTTGTTATGGAAAGACAGATGCTTGTTAAGCTGATTGATGAAGCTTATCTTCAGGGCAGAATCCTTTTTGAACGTGATGTTCTTGCGCCGAAGGTAAAGGAGCTGAATGTTCAGGGCTTTTTATATGAAGGCTATGTAGCGCGTATCAATGATATAAGAAGCTATTTTAAGGAAAATATGAAGCTTCTGGAAGAAGAGAATCTGGATGCGTTATTTTCAGGTAATCCGATTTATACTAAGATTCGTGATGACAACCCGACACGCTATCTGAATGGCAGCAAGGTGAAAAATATCATGGCGGCTGACGGCTGTGTGATTGAGGGTGAAGTTGAGAATTGTATTCTGTTCAGAGGTGTTAAGATTGCAAAGGGCGCCAAGGTGAAAAACTGTGTACTGATGCAGGATACGGTAGTAGAGTCCGGTGCGGATATTGAGTATATTATTACAGATAAAAATGCGACAATTACGGAAGGAAAGATGCTTAAGGGCAACGATACCTTCCAGGTATATGTAGCAAAGCATCAGGTTGTATAGCCTGAAAGTACGTTTTATTGGAGGAAAAGATGGCACTGAATCATAGCCTGGAGGCATATAAGGTTTTTTATACGGTTGCTGCCTGCGGAAGTATTACAATGGCAGCAGGTGAGCTTGCCATATCACAGCCGGCAGTCAGTCAGTCGGTCAGGCAGCTGGAGGATGAACTGAATACAAAGCTTTTCACAAGAACCTCAAAGGGCGTGCGGCTGACACAGGAGGGTGAGCTCCTGTATTCCTATGTGGCAAAGGGCTATGAGCAGATTATGCTTGGCGAGCAGAAGCTGATGCAGATGCATAATATGGAGCTTGGCGAGATTACCATCGGTGCCAGTGATATGACGCTGCAGTTCTTTTTGCTGCCGTATCTGGAACGCTTCCATGAGCAGCACTCCAATATCAGAATCAGAGTTACCAATGGTCCGACACCGGAAACGCTGGAGAAGCTGGAGGATGGCAGGATGGACTTCTGTGTGGTCAGTACGCCGTTCGAGGTAAAGGATTCTCTGGAAGTGGTGCCGGTAAGGGAAATTGAAGATGTTTTTGTGGCGGGAAGAAGATTCATACCATACAAGAATAAAACGCTTGATTTTTCGGAGCTGGAGGAAATGCCTTTGATTTTTCTGGAGGGTAATACATCCAGCAGGCGTTATATTGAGAGCTTTCTCACGCAAAATCAGGTTGAGGTAATTCCGGAATTTGAGCTTGCAACGAGTGAAATGATTGTACAGTTTGCCCTGCGTAATCTGGGCGTTGGCTGTGTAGTGAGAGACTTTGCAAAGGAATATATCGAGAATGGTATGCTGTATGAGCTTCGTTTCAATAAAATGATTCCGAAGCGGCAGTTTTGTATTGTGAAAAATAAGAAAAACCCGCTGCCTGTTGCAGCGGGAAAGCTGTTAGAGCTTATTTCTGACTGTTCTCCATTGCCTGAGTGATTTCTTCCTCGGTGAATTCCTGATGGTCAGGATTTTGCGGGATACTGGTTCCGGTCAGATGGTTATAGTCCTTTGGGAAAAATTCAGCCATAGTGTGTTTGCCTTTCATGCGGCCATAGCAAAGAAGGAAAAGCCATGCAAGAATAGGAACGGCAATGATTGCAAAAAATAGAGCAAAGAAAGAGTTATCCCCTGGCTTTGCAAGGAATGCAGAGATAACAAAAAGTATAAATAATACAGCAATCACAATGAGACTGATGACTGCAATGATTTGTTTTGCATTTTTTTTCATATGATAAATATCCCTTCTGGTTTTAATATGAAGTTATTGTTTCTCCTGCGCTAAATAGCACAGTATGATTATAAAAGAGGATATTGATAAATGCAATGAGTTTTTGTTGAACTATTTTGTAAAAAATGATATAATTATCAAATATAAGGGAGTGAATCGAAGTGGGAGTAAATACTTTGTGCGGAGGTATCCTGAATATGAAGATAATAACAAGAAGAGAAGATAAGTACCAGTATTATAAGGTGTTTTTAGCGAGTTTTATGATATTGGTATTTTTGTGTTTTAGACAAATGGTTGCCTATGCTGCAGAATATACGGTGACAGACGCGAACACTGTGCTGTACACGGCGGTACAGACAGGTGTTTATGTAGAACCTGATGTAAATGCAGCAGCGGTTACGGTTTTGGATACAAATCTTCCGGTTGCTGTGACAGGTATTACATCGAATGGCTGGTTTAGGATTGATTTGGGCGGAGTATATTATGTACCGGGAGAAGCTTTGGCTAATCCGACAGCGGAGCAGTTGCAGGCAGTTCAGGTACCTACATATGTGACACCTGCTTATGCAGAGAGTCTGACTTATACGGTAACTTCAGAGGAGGAAGCCAGAGCAGCAGCGGAGGATGCCAATGCAAGACATGCAACAACGGTAACTGTGTATGTAAGTAATGTGAGTATCGGTACGGTATGTAATATTTTTTATCCAAGAGGTGAGGTGGTGTCTTATGGAATGGGAACGACAAATGGCATAAGAACTTCGATTAGTGGAAATACCTGTATATTTACCTATAAAAGAATGAGTACGATAGAAGAGGAAATCTATACGGATGCAATCGTGGCGCAGCTTGTTCCGCAGTTCAATACAGGCGATACCTATGATAAAATCAAAGCAGTACACGATTATATCTGCAATACGGTAAGCTATTCTTTTGAAACGTCAAATTATGTTGCGGGGTATGACTATCGTTCGGCTTATGATGCATTAGTCAGTCAGCAGACAGTATGTACCGGATATGCGTTGCTGTTCCAAAAGTTTATGGACCAGATGGGAATACCATGTTATTTTGCAAACGGCACATTGAATGGCATGGGACATGCATGGAATATCGTGCAGATAGATGGCCAGTGGTATCACATTGATTGTACAAATTCAGACCCAAGAATGGGAAAATCAAGAAAATACTTTTTAAGAGGAGCCGATTTCGCAGGAGCAACGTGGGGAGATTTGGTAATCAGCCCAACCGATTATCCCAAATGGTAAGCAAATCCTTTGACTTTCACAGAGTTTTAGTATATACTACTTTCGTATGACATTTTATACGTATATGAGGGTGTTGCCCAAATAGGCATCCGTTTGGAAATATGTAGTGCATATGATATTCTGCGGATGAAGGCTATTAGGAAAGGATGTAAATATCATGGCAAAGAAGAAAACATTATTAGATAAGTGGAGAGCAAAGGCTTACGATGAGCAGGCAGACAAGGGAAGTCTCCAGAAGCTTTGGATTGACTATTTTCAGAAGGAAAAAGAAATCTATCAGCAGCTTTTAGTTAACCCGGATGAAGAAGTAAAGGGAACTGTAAAAGAACTTGCAGAAAAATATAACGTTGATATCATGACAATGACAGGCTTCCTTGACGGAATCAATGACAGCCTGAAGGCAGCTAATCCAATCGAAACAATGGAAGAAGATACCGAAGTAAGCTTAGGCTTTGACAAGGAACTGCTTTACAAGAACATGGTAGCTGCAGAGGCTGACTGGTTATATAACCTGGAAGAGTGGAATGCTATTTTCGATGCGGACAAGAAGAAGGCTCTTTACAAGGAGCAGAAGTCTTCTACAACAATCGTTAAGGAAGCTAAGATTTATCCAAACGATCCGTGTCCATGCGGAAGCGGCAAGAAGTATAAGAAGTGCTGCGGTAAGAATGCATAAATAATCTTTGACAAAGGTATTTTGTAGAGATACAATAGTATTATGTAAATATTTAATGCGTTGACGAGAAGAGTAGGATATTAGAATGTATCAGAGAGGGATGGCGCTTTTGTATGAAGGCTGTGCTGTAACCGTCCTTACAGGAGGTATTTGAAAACTAACTCTGAGTGGCCCCAATCCGGTCCGGTGATTCCGTTATCATCTTTTGAGTGGTTCTGGTAAGTCGCTTTACGCGCACAGGGCAAGCAGGGTGGAACCGCGATAAATCGTCCCTTACGCTAGGAATAGCGTAAGGGACTTTCTGCGTTTCAGCCCTTTACCCACAATAATATTCAAAAACAGAATGGAGGATATCATGAAAATTACATTAAAGGATGGTTCCGTTAAGGAATATCAGGAAGCAAAGTCAGTCATTGACATTGCAGCAGACATTAGTGAAGGTCTTGCAAGAGTTGCATGTGCCGGGGAGGTGAATGGAGAAATCGTTGATTTAAGAACAGTATTGGACAGCGATTGTGAATTAAACATTGTAACAGCAAATGATCCTGAGGGATTAAAGGTAATCCGTCATACAGCTGCGCATGTATTGGCACAGGCTGTTAAGAGATTATTCCCAAATGCAAAGGTTACAATCGGACCTGCCATTGAGGACGGTTTTTATTACGACTTTGATACTGCACCATTTTCAAGAGAGGATCTTGACAATTTAGAGGCAGAGATGAAGAAGATTATCAAGGAAGGTCATGCGATTACAAGATTTACTCTTCCTAAGGCAGAGGCAGTCAAGTTCATGCAGGAGAAGGAAGAGCCATATAAGGTAGAGTTAATCGAAGCACTTCCTGATGATGCTGTTATTTCCTTCTATGATCAGGGCGAATTCGTTGATTTGTGTGCAGGTCCGCACTTAATGAGCACAAAGGGAATCAAGGCATATAAGCTGATTTCTTCTTCCATGGCATACTGGAGAGGTGATTCTGAGAAGGCTCGTTTACAGAGAATCTATGGTACGGCATTCAATAAAAAGGAAGAACTTGCCGCACATCTTGAGAAGCTTGAGGACGCAAAACGTCGCGATCACAATAAGCTTGGTCGTGAAATGGGATTATTTACCACTGTTGATGTAGTAGGACAGGGACTCCCGTTATTTACACCAAAGGGAACGAGAATGATTATCAAGATGCAGCGTTGGATTGAGGATTTAGAGGACAGAGAATGGGGCTATGTTCGTACAAGAACACCATTAATGGCTAAGTCTGACCTGTATAAGATTTCCGGACATTGGGATCATTATAAGGATGGCATGTTTGTACTCGGCGATGAAGAGGTAGACAAGGAAGTATTTGCACTTCGTCCGATGACATGTCCGTTCCAGTATTATGTATATAAGAATGAGCAGCATTCCTACAGAGATCTGCCATACAGAATGGGCGAGACATCTACTCTTTTCCGTGCGGAGGATTCCGGAGAAATGCATGGTTTGACACGTGTTCGTCAGTTTACCATTTCCGAAGGACATAACGTAATCAGACCGGATCAGACAGAGGAAGAGTTAAAGAACTGTTTTGATTTGAATTATTATGTTTTAAAAACACTTGGCTTAGAGAAGGATGTAACCTACCGTCTGTCTAAGTGGGACCCTGAAAATAAGAAAAAGTATCTTGGAGACGAGGCATACTGGGAGTCTACACAGGAAGCGCTCCGTCAGATTCTGATTGAGAAGGGCGTTCCGTTTGTAGAGGCAGAGGGTGAAGCCGCATTCTACGGGCCAAAGATTGATATTCAGGCAAAGAACGTATACGGTAAGGAAGATACCATGGTTACTATTCAACTTGACTGTGCAATCGCAGAGAACTTTGATATGTACTATATTGACCAGAATGGTGACAAGGTTCGTCCGTATATCATCCACAGAACATCTCTTGGCTGCT
>CAYLWP010000050.1:0-15541 GCA_964387365.1 uncultured Roseburia sp.
ACATGATGTTACCGCCCATGGACATTCTCATCATAACCATCAGTCCCATGGATACCAGCATAGGCACCATCGTCATGACGAGGTTCTTTTTCGGCTCCTCGGGCTTGCTCTTTGGTGACAGGATATCTATTTTTTCCTTCGGAATCACAAACTGCTGTCTTGCACTGCGGACGAACTTCGGATACTGCAGGTGATTTTTCTGCATATGAATGATATCCATCGGAAAGGTCGATTCTATCTCTGTTTCCGCAGATGTATACAAAATCCCTTCCTTCCAGTAAAAGGAGAATCCGTTTATGGTAAGGATATCCTGCTCGCACAGCTCAAATTGGGTACTTCTGTTTGGAAAACCGTTTCTCAATACGCCGTATCTTGCATTTTGTGTGTCAACAATCCATCTGTTATTATTGTAAATAAAGCGAATGTAATCTCCTGCAAGAACCGGCTCATTAATCCGGATGGTACAGCCCTGCACACCACCGAGGGTAAAGTCACTGTAACCTCTGCATGAGATTCTTCTGTCGTAATCCGTCGTCTTATTGACAAAGTCAATGGAAAATTCCATACGGAACAGTTCTTCCCGGCTTGCAAAATCATATATAACGATAACGTCCAGAGGCATCAGATAATGCATATTTGCAGTAGGTCCGCCCTGTTTTTCCAGCTCAATCGCACTCTCTGTACAGGCAAGCCACTGTCCATTTTCAGATACCACCTTAATCACAAATTCTGTTTTAAAGTTCTCTCTGGCAAATCGCATCTGACATTCCTTGGTCGTTCCGATATATAATCCCTTTCGCCAGTCCTCTGTCAGCTTAATCTCTTTATAAAAATTTCTTCCATGTATTGATATCTTATAATCCATTTCCTTTTCCTTATCTACACATTAACGATTAAAACAAATCCTCGTTCCGTCATGCACGCCAAACTCCTCCAGCAGTACATCCCCCTTAATCAACGCTATCGGATTCTCCGTAACCAGATAGCATTGTGACATATCTGCCAGATTTAACCCAAGCTGTAAGCCCTGATTCAGCGCATACAGTAATTCATTCGCCGTAATATTCAGAGGTACTTCAATATCAAAACATTCGCCCGTTTTCTGTCGTGCAAACTGCATAATCACGTTCTCTGCCATTTTCGTCCCTTTCCTTTCCTGTATTCGTGTAATGTAACGTCCATTACATTAACTTAAGCTCAAAGTCTTCATCTGCCAGCCTGATAATATCTCCGTCATTAAGCTCGACCTTCTGGTAAGCCGCCACCTTAATTCCGTTTACAAAGGTTCCGTTGGTTGCATTCTTATCGGAAACGGCATATCCGGTTCCTTTATACAGAATCACGGCGTGTGCCCTGCTGATAGCCGAGTTGCCTGTAATACAATAGTCCGTCTGTGTAGGGTCCTTGCCGAGCACAAAATCCTTTTGCGATAGGGCTATTTTCTCGCCGGTTCTCTTTCTGATTAGAAATGCTCCCTGTTTCTTTTCCCCGGAACGCAATACGGAGGTATCTGTTTCCTCCTGCCGGAATACGGTTGTTTCTCCATAGATTTGCTCAGCCCTTCTTGGTTCTGTATGTATTCTCTGACTTAACTGCTGAGAGCTCTGATTTACCAGCGTTCTGTAATCTTCCTTCTGCACGGCATTTTTCGTGAATACCGGCGGTGCCTGTGTTACGGTAAATTCTTCCTGCTTTTTCTGCTTCTTTCTTTCACGGTTTGGCTTGGATAAAATCCATATGATAATAAAAACAAGGATTACAATGATTACAGCCGCCCCTGCTATCACAAGGATAATCCACAGCGGTGTCTTTTCCTCAAGTCCGTCTGCTGCATTGTTAAGCTTTTTCAATGCATCGTCTACTTCTTCCTGTGTTGCATCTTCCTTGTCGTTCACGGCATGAGCTTCCTGTATAGCTGTCGTCAAAACAGCATAGGTATCCTTGGTATACAGACTGCCGTCAATAGCCTCTGCCTCCTGTATTCCCTTCTGAAGCTCCTCCTTATGTACGATTGCCGCAAGCTCTGCCTGTCTTTGCTCCTCGAGCATACCTGTTGTCACATACGGGATTCCCAGTGCCTCCAATACCGGAAGAAGCTCTGATATCTGCAATGCATAATATCCGCCCTGTCCTTCCTTGGACTGAAGCAATGCTATTACATTTCCGTCCTCATTTAAAATCGGACCGCCCGGCATGCCGGAGGTTGGCTGTATATTATGATACAGATACTTCACATTGCCTTCTCTGCCGTCACCAATCAGCTTTCCTTCCTTCATAACAACTTCTTCCTTGGTATAATAAACCGTTTCCGCTGTCAGCTCCGGTTCTGTCGGAAAACCGATAGCTGTTACCCTTTGTCCGGACAATCCCGACGCAGAGTCATCACATAATGCATAAGATTCTCTGTCGTACAGCGGCTGTGACAGCTTCCAGACAGAAAAGCCCATTTCATCACTTTCTGCAACAAGCGTTGCATCAATCATAATGTCACGTTTCACAACCACCCTGATGCGATATTCTATTGTTACCTTTTCCTCCACCTGATACAGCTCGGCTACCTGCGCAGTAGTCTCTTCCTCCACATAGGTAACTTCCTTGGCTGTTACGATATATTCCGCTTCATCATCCTGCGCTCCTATCAGAAATCCGCTTCCGCCCTGTACGGCGTGCTCATTTCCCTCTGCATCCGTATACATTACAACTACCTGCAGGATTCCGTTCTCCTTGGCAGTCATTCCTTCCCCAGCTGCCATGCAAACACTTGAAAACAGTAAGGTACACAGTAAAACAAAGCTTATGGTTCTAATTAATTTTTTCATCATTCTCTCCCATTTCATCTTTTTAATCCATTTGCAGACATTCCTTGCGTACGATTACCTCCTATGTCCGGCGCGAGTTCCTGCAATTAAATAAAGAATACACAAAGCAAAAAAGTTGCATAACAAAAACATTATGCAACCCCTGATACGCAAACACATTTACTTTAACTTATAGATTAATAAAACTTCCCTTTTGTATATTATATGCTATAACTTGCACAAAAACAACCAATATTTGAACTATTATTCCAAAAATATACACAAAAATAAGACCGCATTTTTTACGGTCTTATCTTATCTCTGAACGTAATTCTTTATACGTTAATCTCTGCTGTCATTCCAAGCTCGTCCTTATTTGCCTCAAGAACAGGATTTACGACATTCTTTAAGAAGTTCTCTACCTGTAACGGAGAGCGTCCCACATACTTGGACGGCTCCATTGTTGCCTGTAATTCTTCCAGAGTCAGGTTGAATTCAGGGTCTGCGGCGATTAATTCAAGAAGGTTATTGTCCTTACCTTCCTGCTTCACATTCTTGCCTGCCTCCATGGAAAGTGTTCTAATCTTCTCATGAAGCTCCTGACGATTGCCGCCGTTCTTAACGGCATCCATCATGATATTCTCTGTTGCCATGAACGGAAGCTCTGACATTAAGTGCTTGGTAATAACCTTGTCATATACTACCAGACCGTCTACTACATTCAGGCAAAGGTCAAGGATACCATCGACAGCAAGGAAGGCTTCCGGAATGGAAAGTCTTTTGTTTGCAGAGTCATCAAGCGTTCTCTCAAACCACTGTGTAGCTGAGGTGATTGCCGGATTCAGCGCATCAATCATAACATATCTGGAAAGAGAGGCAATTCTCTCACTTCTCATCGGATTTCTCTTATATGCCATAGCTGAGGAACCAATCTGATTCTTCTCGAACGGCTCTTCTACTTCCTTTAAGTGCTGTAATAAACGGATATCATTGGACATCTTATGCGCACTTGCAGCAATACCTGCAAGGACATTTGCCACTCTGGTGTCTACCTTTCTGGAATAGGTCTGTCCTGATACCGCATAGCACTCCTTGAAGCCCATCTTTTCTGCAATCATCGGGTCAATCTTGTCGATTGTCTCCTGGTCGCCGTTAAAAAGCTCTAAAAAGCTTGCCTGTGTACCTGTTGTACCCTTAGAGCCAAGAAGCTTTAAGGTACTCATCACATACTCCAAATCCTCTAAGTCCATTAAGAACTCCTGTGTCCAGAGTGTCGCACGCTTACCTACTGTTGTAGGCTGAGCAGGCTGGAAGTGTGTAAATGCAAGTGTCGGAAGATTCTTATAGGTATCAGCAAACTTTGCAAGCTCAGCGATAACATTAACCAGCTTCTTGTGAACGAGCTTTAAGGCTTCATTCATAACGATAATATCGGTATTGTCACCAACGTAGCAGGAGGTTGCTCCCAGATGGATGATTCCTGCTGCCTTCGGACACTGTTTGCCGTATGCATATACATGGCTCATAACGTCATGACGAACAAGCTTTTCTCTTTCCTTGGCAACATCATAGTTGATATCATCAACATGTGCCTTGAGCTCATCAATCTGCTCCTGTGAGATAACCGGCTTGCCGTTCTCACTAAGTCCCAGCTCCATCTCTGTTTCTGCAAGTGCAATCCACAGCTTTCTCCAGGTTCTGAACTTCATATCCGGCGAAAAAATATACTGCATTTCCTTGCTCGCATAACGTTCTGACAACGGGCTTACATATCTGTCTGTACTCATACTAATCTCCTTTACATTTCAAAACTGCGGCTTATATCCGCTTTATTCTTACTGTTCGTAGTCCCCTCTGATATCCTCTGTCGGCGGCTCTAACGGATACACTCCGGTAAAGCAGCCCTTACAGATACTCAGTCCCTCCGACATTTCCTCAAGCCGGTTAAGCTCAAGATATCCAAGGGAATCTGCGCCAATAATCTTTCTGATATCTTCTATACTTCTGTTATATGCTATCAGCTGCTCTCTTGCAGGCACGTCCGTTCCGAAGTAGCACGGCCACAAAAAAGGCGGCGAACTGATTCTTACATGCACCTCGGTTGCTCCTGCATCACGCAACATTCTTACAATACGGTCAGATGTGGTACCGCGCACAATTGAGTCATCAATCATGATTACTCTCTTGCCTGCAACAGCTTCCTTTAACACGTTTAGCTTAACCTTAACGCTGGACTCTCTGCTGCTCTGCTTCGGCTTGATAAAGGTTCGTCCTACATAGCCGTTCTTTACAAAGGCAGTTCCGTAAGGGATTCCCGATTCAAGGGAATATCCAAGCGCCGCAGCATTACCGGATTCCGGTACGCCGACAACCAAATCCGCCTCAACCGGCGAATCCATCGCAAGAAATCTTCCTGCCTTGATTCTGGAGGCATACACACTGACTCCGTCAATATGGCTGTCCGGTCTTGCAAAGTAAATGTATTCAAAGATACATCTTCCTTCCTTTTCCTTAGGAAGTGCTCTTGACATATCGGATACGATACCGTTTTCCGGTGTAATCGTAACGGTTTCTCCCGGAAGGACATCTCTTACAAACTCAGCGCCGATGGTATCAAGGGCACAGGTTTCCGATGCCAGCACATAGGCATTGTCTCTTTTTCCGATACAAAGCGGCTTAAAGCCGTACGGGTCCCTTGCGCCAATCAGCTTACGCGGACTCATTACCACTAATGCATAGGCTCCCTGTATCTTGCGGCAGGCACGTCCGACTGCCTCTTCAACCGTTTTGGAATTCAGACGCTCTCTTGCGATATGATAGGCGATAACCTCGGAATCAATCGTTGTCTGGAAGATGGCACCGGTATACTCCAGCTCCTTACGAAGCTCTGCGGCGTTAATCAGATTGCCGTTATGCGCAAGCCCCAGCGTTCCTTTCACATAATTCAGAACCAGCGGCTGAGCATTCTCTCTGGTCGATGCACCGGCTGTGGAATATCGCACATGTCCGACTCCTATGTCACCATGAAGCGGCTCCAGATTCTCATGTGTGAATACTTCGTTTACAAGTCCCATTCCCTTATAGGAAAGTACCTTGCCCTTAGGTCCTGCCGTATCACTGACTGCTATACCGCAGCTCTCCTGTCCTCTGTGCTGTAAAGCGAACAATCCGTAGTATATAGTGGACGCCACGTCGTTGCCGCTAAAATCATACATTCCGAATACGCCACATTCCTCATGAAGTATGTCGTCTGTCTGCTCTCTTGCGTTTTTCTCCGATTCACCTTCCGGCCAAATCTTCTTTTCGATTGTTTCCATATTCATTTCTACCTTCCTTATCATCTGATTATCTGTCTTCCGTATCAAACCTTAAGTTAAGGTAGTTTATTCAAATTCTTTTCCTGTAAGTAATGCAAAGGCTTCCTTGTACTTATCAACTGTCTTCTCTACAACCTCATCAGGTAAGAGATAATCGTTGTCCGGATTAGCCTTTAACCAATCTCTTACATACTGCTTATCGAAGGAAGGCTGTCCCTTTCCTGCCTCATATCCCTCTAACGGCCAGAATCTTGAGCTGTCCGGTGTTAACATCTCATCACCGATTACTACATTTCCGTCCTCATCAAGTCCGAACTCGAACTTGGTATCAGCAATGATGATTCCTTTGCTTAATGCATACTCTGCACATTTCTTATATAATGCAAGGGTTGCGTCCTTAATCTTGGTAGCGTATTCTTCGCCCTTGCCCGGGTATGCCTTTTCAAGAACCTCTACACTCCTTTCAAATGATATATTCTCATCATGCAGGCCGATTTCCGCTTTTGTACTTGGTGTGTAGATTGGTTCAGGCAGCTTCTCTGATTCCTTTAATCCTGCCGGAAGCTTGATGCCGCATACGGTTCCGTCTTCCTGATAGCTTGCCCAGCCGCTTCCTGTTATGTAGCCGCGAACGATACATTCGATTGGAAGCATCTCCAGCTTCTTACACATCATGCTGTTTCCATCGAATCTTTCATTTTGGAAAAATTCCGGCATATCCTTTACATCAACAGAAAGCATGTGGTTAGGCAACACATCCTTTGTAAAGTCAAACCAGAACTTGGACATCTGGGTAAGGATAGCACCCTTCTTGGTAATCTTGTTCTTTAAGATGTGGTCAAAGGCTGATATTCTGTCAGTTGCCACAATGATAAGGCTGTCTCCGTTATCATATACCTCGCGTACCTTTCCTTCTTTAATCGGTTGATATTCCTGCATGTTAGTTCCCTCCTGAACTCAAAAAATAATTTTGCGTAAATTATAATACAGGGGCTTTCAGAAAGTCAATGTATTTACTTTGCTTTCACACCCCTGTATTGTAGAAATTTTTATATATTTTTTTTCATTTTTTGACATTTTGCCAAATATTTACGGTTGTACTAGGCCAGCGCCTTCTCATATTCAGAAACCATATCCAGGATTTTCTTGGCATATTCCGGATATTTCTGTACCAAATCCTTTACCTCATCCTGTGCGTCCTGTGCAGCCTTTGCATTGTATTCCATCTGCTTTCTCAGCTTCTGTCTTCTGATAATCAGACCATGTCTGATTTCAACCATTTCCTTGCTATCATATAAGGCTACCGCCTGATGCAGCCACACATTCGGGTCCTGTACCTTGGACTTTCTTAACAGCTTAATCAGTGCCGCCTGGCTAAAGTCCATATCCTGCTGCAGCTGACGCTCCTCGTCACGCTGTTTCTTCTCTTCCTCATACTTGCTCCAGAGCTTCTTTAAGTCAGCAGAGTTATCCACATCATACTTCATATACAGATAATCCAGCAGATTGGTATTGTTCACATAGCGAATCTTAACCGTATTCTGCAGTAAAACAAGCTTATTGATTGCTTTATTCACCCTTGTCAGCTCTCTCTGGCTGTCTCCGTGCTTTACATAAACAATGGTAAGCGCCGCTGCCGCCACCAAAACAGCAATCAGATAACCAATCGTGACATCCAGTTCAAAGGTTGTGCCAAGAATTGCCAGAAGAAGCATTAAAAATACCATAGAGCCGACACAGACTGCCGTTGCACCCTTCATATTTTTCTGACCGTTCTGCAGCTCATTCTTTCTGAAATAATATGCCTGCTTTTCACCCTCAAGGCGGTTCAGATCACGTTTGACTAGTACCTGATATTCCTCAGCCTTTTTCAATTTATCATAACCTGCCGGCATATACTCAGCGATACGCTCCATATGCTGATACTGATCCTCCGGCATGATATTTTTTCTTTCACGTTTCTTTTTATGATTGCCTTCAATCTCTACAAGCTGCTTGGCAATAGTTCCTATCTGCTCCTTAATCTCCGGCGGAAGTGCATCAATCTCTTCCATATCGGTAAGATATGCCGTCACGAGATTATATTCGCCGCCAAGCGTTTCGAGCTCCTTTGACGCCTCTGCCATCTGTTCTAAGCACGCCTTTACATAGCGTTCTCTCTGCTTTTTGTCATGTACATCCACGTCATCTCTTTTTAAGCTGACCTCTTCCTCATTCGGAATGTACTCGACCTCCTTTACCTGTTCTCTGCGTCTTCCAAACTTCCTTTTCACATTTCCCAGTAATCCCATATGAATCCCCCTTACTTATGCCTTACATGGTTTGTCTTCTATAATCTTCTTTGATATTATGTATCAGTTCCCCTGCTGTCTGCTGATGCGCGATTTCCTCTTTCCATTCATCCAGCAGTAGCTTCTGTCCGGAAGTCATCCACGCCTCCTCCGCGCTCCTGATGCTTTCCTCCACGCTGGCAAAGTCCTCCTGCCAGTCCACATGCTCACGCATGAAATTGCCATAGTCAAAGTCCGTCATAAATCTCCTGCTTGCAAGGATAAATGCCTGTCTTGCCTGACGCGTTTCTCTCAGGCGGTAGGCTTCGTAATAATACTCCGCCGCAAGTCCGAACTCAAAGTTCATGGCATATACGGATGCGATATTATATAATAATATCGCTCTGTTTTCTTCCTCCTGCCTGGGTGTCTGTGCGAGCAGCTCCGTATAGATCAGCAATGCCTGCCTGAACTTTCCCGTCCGGTAAAAGTACTCTGCTCTTTTCTTCAAACGTTCAAACTCGGACAGCTGTGCCTGCTCCTTCAATATCCGCTCAGCCTTCTTTATGATGGTCTCATCATAAATACCCGTTCGTTCCAGAACCGTACTGACAAAGGCTGCCGCAGACACATGCTTTCTGATATATACATCCAGCTCGTCAGCAAGCTCCTGCATCCCACATTCCTTACGAATCCAGTCTACCAGTTCCTGACTGATGATGTCATAATCAAAGAAATAAATCTTATCTATAAAATAATAACACAATTCTTCCATAGAATACAGATAAATATCTGACAAATTTGCATAAAATGGTTTTTTTGCATATTTTCCTATGCACAAATACACATTATTCACTACAATATCCAGCCTCTTTCGTTATCAATTCTCGGAAAACGGCTCCAGGGAAAAGCGTTCTTTCCACACCTGCCCCGTGGATGGGAAAAATTCTCCAAAGCCTTTATCCGTTATCTCTATCGCTACCGTATCCGCATCCTCCATAAAAACGGACAAGCCGATTCGGTTCGTTCGATTCCCTCTTACCTGAAGTCCCTCCAACGTAATCTCAGCAATACGCGGCTTTCCTCCATCCAATGGAGTAACCGTAAGCGGAATACTGTTTTCCCTTGCCAGAATCAGGTCAATCTCCCGCTTTGCCTCAAACCAGTTCGTACCGGCATCCAAAAGCGGCTGATAGGTGCTTTCCAGTCCCTTATTGCACTCAATACCGATATTGGCTCTGAGCTTCTCCCCTGACAGGTATACATACTCCCTCGAAAGTGCAGACGGCATGACCCTTTCCTTCGCGCCGTAGCAGGCTCCCTTACTGAACAGGTTATTTCCCTGAAATACCCTTCTGCCCTTGCATAAAAAACGAAGTGATTCCCTGCACCACTCCTTGGAAAAAACATCACCCAGCAAAAATACGGATGTAACCGTTCTTCCCTCGCATTGCTCCCTTGCAATCTCCAAAAACGCATCATCAAGCTGTCTGAAGAAGGCTGCCTTTTGCTCTGCCTTCATTCGTGACACATCTGTCATTTTCATCTGCGGAAACATGTCAGTGCCGATAAAGGCAGCAACCGGTCTTGTATTCCGGTTCATCTGCAGACAATAGCTGTGAATACCGTCCATTTTATATTCATACAGCAGCACATCATGCAGCCACATTTCCTCCTGCTGATGAAGCATATACTGATAAAAGCAGTCCTCATGCGACATGAAGAAAACCTCTGTCCTTCCGATATCCATCCTGTCCGTAATTCTGCGAAGCATATCCATCAGTTCCGTGTGCATGTCCTTTAAGGTAAAAACAATCCCTGCAATATCCTCAAGCTTCGTATAAGAGGATAGCAGTACCAGACATTTTCTTATAAATACGCCCAACAGCTCCTCTGCCGCAAACTCTTCCTCTCCGACCTGCGCCGGCACGCCGTTCTTAGCTAAAAGAATCAGGTCCTCAACCAAGACTCCCTGTTGCCCGGAGGCCTGCTGTAAAGCCTCCCTTCCCATCGTCCAGAGCCCTTTGAGAGTCTGCTCACCGTTTTTTATCTCCTCTGACAGACGCTTTCTGCATAGTACGGTCGGAATATTGTACTCCTCCGCGCCCGCAATCAGGCTGATGGTATCCGGCATGTTCTGATCCAATCTGCAAAGACTGATTTGCGTATAATCGTTTCCAAGATCAATACCGACAACTACTTTATTCTTTTTTGTCAAATCATCAATTGCTTTTTCCAAGAACATTCGATTTCAAATATCCTGCCTTTCCACTACCTGTATCTGTCTTAGATTACACGAAACAGCTCTCTTGTGCAGTAGTCCTTCTTCATGTAATCCTCGAGCATCTGTCCCGCCGTTGCCGTATCCTGCATGGCAAGACTGACAAGAATGTCATTAATCTGGAAGAATCTTCCATCCTTTTCGTTATCGTCGTATTCCTCTCCGAATATCGTGTTACTTGCCGTTATCCGTTCTTCGCCGCCTGTAAGCTCTGATATATAGTACTGAAATACATCTCCGTGAAACAGGCTGCAGGTTTTTACATAGATGCCGCCGTACATTTCCTGCATTTCCTCAACTTCATATCCCTTTTCCTCCACATCCGTATCCGAATCCAGATAGTAATGGATAAACACCCTTGTTCCCGGCACTGTTTTATACTCAATAAAGGTCTTATCAAGATAATAGCGAAGCTGCGGTACCACGTCCGTCAGCCTCTGATAAAAGGAAAAGAACAGCTTTTTCTCCAGCATTTCCTCTGCAAATAAAACAATGGTCTCACGCATGACCTGTTTCCTGTTTTCGCTACTCTCCGACCAGTACTTTAATAAAGCTAGGCGGAACAGCAAGTCAGCCTCTCCCGTCTGGCGATACCGCTCATACAGCATATCAAAAAACATGGTGTCCACCACATAATCCAAGACAAAGTATTCATATGCCGTATTCCGCAGGAACTCATCCACCAGTGCCGTATCGTGGTCCGGCAGCTTACTGTATTCGTAAAGCAGCTCATCCTTTTCCCGGATATAAGCCTGCGTATAACGCATCTGCAAAAGAATCTTATGCATAATCTGCTTCGTATCCATCTCCAGCTCATGCGCTGCCTTCCAGATACTTCTAAGCTGCGAGATTCTTCCCTTAAAATACAGCATCAGATAGGCAAGCACGTTCTCATCGTATCTTGTATGCTGAAAAATATGAAATGCCACATTAACAAGGAACTCTTCCTCTAAAAATTGGTTTGCAACAATACGTCTGCTGACCAGTCTTGCAATCGGCTTCAGGCTCACACCTGTCAGTCCGTAGCACTTCAGCCACAGATATGCCTTATCAAACATACCTCGTGAAATCATAAACTGGATAAATTCCGATCTTTCATTTGCTGCCATGGCATCCGGCTCAATTTCCTCCAAAAAGGCATCCAGCTCGCCGATTTTGTCACTGTCGTAGTAATAATGCAGCAGTTTCGTACGGATTTCTTTTTTGAACTCATCAATAACCTGTTCCGATTCCGAAAGTGCCTTAAAGCGTTTTTCATTCTCCTCCGTAATCGTAATATATCCGTTATCAAGCTGACACTGATAGATGTCAAAGCTTAGTCTTCCCTCCATATAGGAGCCGATAAACGGCAACAGCTTCTCAGGCACCATCAGCTGCGTATTTTCATACGGAATGCTTTTTGTAAAACGATTGCCGTCCACATCCTGAAGCAGCAGCGTGTAATTATCACCATAGACCGGAAGCTTGCAGACATGATTCTCTACCGGATAAATACTTTCTCCGTTTATCTTCTCATGGATGACAACAACCGAAACAATTCTTGGGTTATCAATGTAAATCCGATGTGTAAACAACAGCGGTGTAAACGCATAGGTCGTTTCATCACGCAGCATCTGCGGTGCCAGAATATTCTGGTACAGATATGCCAGATGCTCATTCATGTGTCCGAGCTTAATCTGATCCACCACAAAGCGTTCGATTGCAATGCGGTAGTTCTGCTCCAAATCAGGCATCTTTTCACGATTGCTGATAATATATGCATATAAAAATGCATTATGTTCATAGTCAAGATTGCTCTGATATGCAAAGTACATCAATACCATCTTCGGAAGCTCACCCTGAAAATCCAGAGGTATTGACATCATATAATATTCATACAGCTTGGTTACGCGGACCTCGTTTGCCACGCCCAAAGCATACCATTCAAAGTACTCCGTTCCCGTCTTATCACCAAGAATCAGCAAGGTACAGATTGCAACAATCGTCTGTGAAGACTTTGTTACCTTATAAAGCTCACACAAGGTTCGAAACAGAATCGGGGAAAACTCCTCTTCCCTTGCCACGAGATAATGCAGCTGCTCTACCGCGTAGCCTCTCAGCATCTTATGCTTTGCCGCAAACCACAGCACATTCTTCTCATAATCTCCCAGCTTCATCAGCAGGGTAGGATTATTCTGCAATAAAAGAACAGCCTCACACAGCAGAATCGGGCTGGTACAGCCCCTCTCATACTGCTCCTCCAGCACCTGCCACTTCATCTCCGGGCTTCTTGCATACTCATCCTCCATGTACAGAAGCAGCCATGCAAGCTTCCACTCGTCCTGATGATTTGCTCTTGCCTTTTCTATCTCGTTGAGTACGGTCTGCATATACCCTTCATCACGGTTAAACAGCGTTGTCAGGTAAAAGTAATAGCACTTTGCTATCACATCCGTGTCTTCCTTGACAATCTCATCATCCAGCTGATCCAGATGCCACTTCGCATCATTGAAGCGTTCGCGGGTCAAAAGAATCTGCACCTGATACAGCTTTGCAAGCAGGTTATCCTCATCCACATCCAGCAGCTCCTCAATGTTTTGCTCTGCCCTCTCTGCCCACAGGTCTTTTGTAATCTTTCGAAACTTCATATCGATGTAAAACCTGACAAGCTCCAGCGTCAGACGCCTTGCCTCTTTCATTCTCGCCTGCTTCTCATTACCGCGGCGAATCATAACGCTGACCGGAAGCACAAGCTCCGTGCGGGTATCACTGATTGTAATCGTCCCGATATTAATACCGCAATGCAGCTTTGTCGCATCAATCGTAAAGTCAAGCTGACATACACCTGTTACAAAATCCTCATTCGTAAGCTGCTCTGTTTCCGTTTGGATAAAGCTTCCCTCGGCCTCTACCTTCAGGTCTGTATAGCCCCAGCCGGACTTTGTAATCGTAATCGTCCTTGTTGTAGTATCCAGCACATCATCCATGGAAAAGCCGGCAATATCCGTCCGGTATTCAATTGGTGCCTTTTTATTGATTTCCACAAAAAACTCTTCCATATTTGCTGAATTCCCCGGGAAACGTGAAAGTCCCAGATAGGAAGAGATATAATTTTTCTCATTTTTTTGAAATATATTTATAAAATCAGGAGAATAAAACAGCTCCAGTGCTTCCTCCCAGTCAGACTTTGCAAGATTCGTAAAATGGAACAGATTCGTGATATCGCCCATAGAACTCTGCATCACCGGCTTCTGCACGGAAATACGATAATTCAGCGTATACTCTCCCTGATTACTGATAATTGTAAAGCTTCCCTTGACCACTCTGCCTGCCTCGACACAGCTTCCGTCAAAGCAATACTCCACAACTGTTTCTTCACCGCTAAAATGCTGCTCCAGGATGTACACTCTGGTATCAGAGGAATAAATATCACCTTCCGCATCCGCGTAATCTGCGTATATCGTAAAGCTATCCCGTACCACTTCTCCCTGATTTACGCAAAACTCAAGGTTCTGGCATGAAAATTTCAAATGTCCCTTTGCTCCCATGCCTTCACTCCCCTTCCATCGACATTTTAAAGCAATTTCCTACTTAAAAGTATATATTATTTGTTAACATAACGCAATAAATTGTGTGAAAAAAAGCGTCAGTTTTTATCACTGACGCTCTACTTTCTTATATCAGATTAGATTTCAACAACCCATCCCTCCGGTGCTTCGATACGTCCCATCTGAATACCGGTCAATGTGTCATAAAGCTTCTTTGTAACAGGTCCCATATCGTTCATACCGCTTGGAAGAGCGATTTCCTTGCCATGGTCAACAATCTTTCCGACAGGAGAGATAACAGCTGCCGTACCGCAAAGACCACATTCAGCAAAGTCCTTTACTTCCTCAAGAAGAACTTCTCTTTCCTCAACCTCTAATCCAAGATATTCCTTAGCTACTACCATTAAGGAACGACGTGTGATGGAAGGTAAGATACTGCTTGACTTCGGTGTAACCACCTTATTGTCCTTGGTGATAAAGATGAAGTTGGCACCGCCTGTTTCCTCAACCTTGGTTCTTGTTGCCGGGTCAAGATACATATTCTCATCAAAGCCCTCTTCATGTGCTGATACGATGGCATGTAAGCTCATTGCATAGTTAAGACCTGCCTTGATATGACCTGTACCATGTGGTGCCGCACGGTCAAAATCACTGACACGAATGGTAAGAGGCTTAACGCCGCCCTTGAAATATGGTCCAACCGGAGTAGCAAAGATTCTGAACTGATACTCATCAGCAGGCTTTACACCGATAACAGGATTGGTTCCGAACATATACGGACGAAGATATAAGGTAGCTCCTGAACCGTATGGCGGAACATATGCCTCATTAGCCTTAACAACAGCCTTAACAGCCTCTACGAAACGACCTTCCGGTAAGGTAGGCATTTCCAGTCTTTTACAGGTGTCATACATACGCTGTGCATTTAAGTCAGGACGGAAAACTACGGTGCGTCCATCCTCTGTTGTATATGCCTTAAGACCTTCAAAACAGGTCTGCGCATACTGCAGTACGCCTGCACATTCATTTAATACAATATTAGCGTCCTCTGTGAGTACGCCTTCATCCCATGCTCCGTTTTTAAAGTTTGTAACATATCTTTTCTCTGTCTGATGATAGCCAAAGCCAAGAGATGCCCAGTCCATATTCTTCTTTTCCATGACATTTTCTCCCTTATTTATGTATTTTATCTGATGCATATTTCTTATGCATTTTAATCAAAACTATTGCTTTAAATTCTACCTTTTTAACATAATACTTACCTTAAAAAAAGTCAATCCAATTTTCCAATTCGTTTGTGTCAAGTGTTCGTTGGCAACTTTCCATTTGTTTTTCTCAATGATATTCG
>CAYLWP010000051.1:0-15336 GCA_964387365.1 uncultured Roseburia sp.
TTTTCGGAACGCGAAAAACTCCAATGCCCTCAACAGGCTAAAGCCCATACAAAAACCGCACCCATCACGAGTGCGGTCTCATTCTTCTCAACACGTCCTTACGGTCTCTGCAGCAAGTGCTTTGACTTGTCCCGGACAGTTACACGTATTCTTATATATCACCATCCAGCAATACGCCTTTATTTTTCACCACATAATCAACCAGTGATACTACGGTCAGAATCAGCGCAATCCACATAACAATCTGTGTCACAAGCTCCAATGCCGGAAGGTTAATCAGCATCAGACACACCATAATCATCTGAAATGTTGTCTTGAACTTGCCCCAGTAGCTTGCAGCGATAACAACACGGTTATCCGATGCCACCAGGCGGAAGCCGCTGATAATAAACTCTCTGCTGATGATGACGATAACAACCCAGGAAGGGATTCTTCCCATTTCTATCAGACAAATCAGCGCAGAGCAAACCAAAAGCTTGTCTGCCAGCGGATCCATAAACTTTCCGAAGTTGGTAACCAGATTATACTTTCTTGCAATGTTTCCATCCAGCAAATCCGTAAGACTTGCCACTATAAAAATCACCAGTGCAATATAATCCGTATACTCCATCACTCCGCCAAAAATTGCTGCAAACCAATCCCACTGCGCATATCCACCCAACAGAAATAACACAAACGGTATGATTAATATCACGCGAAAAACAGTAAGTTTATTCGGTAAATTCATGGTCAATCTCTCCTATCAAGTCATATTCATAAGATCCTGTAATCTTTGTCCTTACAAAATCGCCTGTCATCAGCTCTTCACTTGTCTGAATAAATACAAAGCCGTCTACATTAGGAGCATCCTTGTAGGTACGTGCTACATAGGCATGCTCATCCGGTACCTTCCCTTCAACCATGGCTAGAACCGTTCTTCCAATCATAGCTTCCGCTTTTTCAAAGGCAATCTCCTGCTGAAGCTCCATCAGCTCAGCCTGTCTGTCCTTTTTCACCTCTTCTTCTATCTGATCAGCAAACGTTGCAGCCGGTGTATCCTCTTCCGGAGAATAGGTGAAAACACCCAGTCTGTCAAATTCCATCTCATCAATAAATGCAAGAAGCTCTTCATGATCCTCCTGCGTTTCTCCCGGGAATCCGGTAATGAGCGTTGTTCTGAGACAGATATCAGGAATTGCCTGACGAAGCTTAGCCACCATATCACGCAGCTCCTGCTGATTGGTTCTTCGTCCCATTCTCTTCAAAATACGATCAGAAGCATGCTGAATCGGGATATCCAGATAATTGCAGATCTTCTTCTCTGTACGAATTATTTCAATTAATTCATCGGTAATCTCTTCGGGATAGCAGTACAGAATCCTGATCCAGTACAGACCATCAATCTCACAAAGCTTATGTAACAGCTTCGGCAGGCTCTTCTCTCCATACAAATCCTTACCATAGAGCGTGGTTTCCTGTGCTACGAGAATCAGTTCCTTCGCACCGAACTCTACGAGCTTTTTTGCCTCTTCTACAAGACTTTCCATCGAGATACTTCTGTAATTGCCGCGCACCTTCGGGATAATACAGTAGGAACAGTGCTTGTCACAGCCCTCTGCAATCTTCAGGTATGCATAATGTCCTCCGGTTGTAACCATTCGTTTCTTATCATAAACCGGCTTTTTATTGATATCTTCAATATGATTCTGTTGCTTTCCCTGAAGAGTCTCCTCCAGCGCCTCTGCGATGCGGTCAATCGCGGTCGTTCCAACGATAGCATCAACCTCCGGAATTTCCTTCTGAATTTCTTCCTTGTAACGCTGCGCAAGACATCCTGCAACAATCAGAGCCTTGATAGCTCCGCTTTTTTTCAGCTCCGCCATCTCGAGAATGGTGTTGATACTTTCTTCCTTGGCATCATTAATAAAGCAGCATGTGTTGATAACAACGACATCTGCTTCCTGTTCATCATCCGTTATAGAATAACCCTTACCGGTCAGCATACCCAGCATCACTTCCGTATCTACCAGATTCTTATCGCATCCCAGTGAAATAAATAATATCTTCATAAACTTCTTATTCTTCCGGTAAAATCTTAATCTTGCTGTTGTTCAGCTCTTCAATAGCTATTGATAACGGCTTGGTCTCCCTGGTTGCAACAAGCGGTTCTTCACCTGCTACCAGCTGTCTTGCTCTCTTTGAAGTTGCCATAACGATAGAATAACGGCTGTTAACAACCGGTGCCTCGCCCGGTTCAACCTCACTGTTTACTACTTTCATTAAATCTGTGTAAGATGGATGTAACATATCTTTACCTTTCCTTTCTTCTATAACTGTTCCTATCGGAACGATTTTTATTCTTCCGGGTTCTCCTGAGCTTTCTCAGCAGAATCCACTAAGTCCGCCTGTGCTCTGCCGGCGATTGTTTCCGGCATCAAAGCTGACAATACAACCTGACTGTTTTCCATAACAAGGACTGCCTTTGTCTTACGCCCCTGTGTGGCATCGATGACTCTGCCTTCCTCCTTCGCCTTCTGGACAAGGCGCTTTACCGGTGCGGAGTCCGGTCCGACAATAGCTATAATCTTTGCTGTATTAACAATATTTCCAAATCCGATGTGAATCAACTTATCCAATGTTGTTCCTCACTTCATTATTCAATATTCTGAATCTGCTCACGTACCTTTTCAATCTCTGTCTTGAGCTCGATACCCCTGTTGGAAATATCAAGGTCATTCGCCTTAGAGAGAATCGTATTTGCTTCTCTGTTCATCTCCTGTGCGATAAAGTCGAGCTTACGTCCGATGCTTCCGCCATCAATCAGGGTCTGCTTCGTCGTCTCGATATGGCTCTTTAAACGAACGATTTCTTCATCAACACATACCTTATCCGCAAAAATAGTCACCTCTGTCAGAAGTCTGTTTTCATCTACTGCAGCATCTCCGAGCAGTTCCTTCACCTTATCCTCCAGCTTTTTACGGTATTCCGCCATCAGTTGCGGTGAACGCTCCTCGATAAACGCTACATGCTCAAGCATATCATCAAGCTTGGCAATTAAGTCCTCTGCAAGATTCTGACCTTCCTTGATTCTTGTTTCCACAAAGTTCACAGCAGCGCCGTCGATTGCCTTTGCCAATACCTTCCAGATCTCCTCTTCATCCACCATCTGCTCTTCCATGGAGAATACCTCAGGATATCTTGATAAGGTGGATACGCGGATATCATCATCTAATCCGAACTCCTCTGACATCCCCCTAAGATACTTCAAATATTCGGCTGCAAG
Organism: uncultured Roseburia sp.; assembly: GCA_964387365.1. Taxonomy (GTDB): domain Bacteria; phylum Bacillota; class Clostridia; order Lachnospirales; family Lachnospiraceae; genus COE1. The sequence continues at coordinate 3,263 of CAYLWP010000051.1, forward strand.
GTCCTTGTTATACTTAATGCATACATTATTCTCGGAAAAATCCTCATAGGTTATAAAAATATCGATTTTTCCTCGCTGTACATAATTCTTCAATTCGTTACGAATGGAGCTTTCAAAGAAACTCAGCTTCTTAGGCATCTTGATATTCACGTCAAGATATCTGTGGTTTACTGATTTCATCTCGACAGTAACCTTACGGTTGCTCTCTTCCACCTCACATCTGCCGAATCCTGTCATACTTTTTATCATGTCAATCCCCCTGACTGCTGTAAAAACATCCTGTCATCATCTCTTTGGTGACTTGCTTTCATATTTATGCATGCTTATCTCATGTTCGCATACTCTATGACATTATAGAATAATCCGTCGCCATAGTCAATAAAATTCCCGTGAATCATATTCATTTTCAGCAACTCCCGTCAAAAGAAGCCGTCCTTTTTCAGAACACCTTGCAAACACCGTTCAAAAATGCTATTGTAAGAATACTGTGGTTACTTTTTAACCTTATTATTATATCATCGCCACAGTATCAAAGGAGTATCAATAATATGGCAAAAAAAATATACAATATCGTTTCTATGATTTTATTCCCAATTGTAACCTTTTATCTGTTCGAATGGTATACCCATAATCCATGGGAATCAATGAAAATCGGCATTCAGCTCCTGAATATCTTTTTCTTTGAGCTGGTTATGGTTCTTCTCTTTATGCTGTTCGGCAAACTGAAAACCGCATTGATTACCGAGACTGTTTTCTTCCTGATTTACGGTCTTGCTAATTACTATATTCTTTCCTTCCGCGCAGCGCCGATTATGCCCTGGGATATTTATTCACTGAAAACGGCTGCCAGCGTTTCTGATAATTTCAGCTATGCACTGGAGAAGGAAACCATTTTTGTCCTTCTTGGCTTTGTAATTCTGATTGTATTGGAATGGCAGACAACACTCACAATAAAAAAGCATATAAAAGTCCGCATTGGCGGTCTTCTTGCCTCACTTTGCGTTCTGGCCGGCTTTGTCAATATGCTTCATCAGGACAGCTCAGTTACACGCTTTCAGTTATACGACAAGCTGTTTACCCCTTCCGTTATGAGCAAGCGTGACGGAACTGCTATTGCATTCCTTATGGAGCTGGAATATCTGACCATTGATAAGCCTGCCAATTACAGTACCGATGCCGCCGGTGAGCTGCTCGCTGCACATCAGCCGGGGACTCCTGCCGCACCGGAAAACACACCAAATATTATCGTCATCATGAACGAAGCCTTTTCCGACTTAGCTGTTCTTGGTGACTTTGAAACAAACCAAGATTATATGCCCTTTGTCCATTCACTGATGACAGAGGGTACCCCGAATACCATCTCCGGCAACCTGAATGTTTCCGTTCTCGGTGGTAATACAGCCAATACAGAATTCGAATTCCTTACCGGCAATACCATGGCGTTTCTGCCACAGGGAAGCGTTGCCTACCAACAGTATGTGCACGGAGAGCTGCCAAGCATGGCATCTCTGCTTTCTGACTACGGCTATCTGACGGTTGCCATGCATCCTTACAACAGCACCGCCTGGAACCGCAACACCGTTTATCCTGCCTTTGGATTTGACAAATCATACTTTATCAAGGATTGGAAGAATCCTGAAAAGGTTCGTAAATATGTCAGTGACAAGTCCTGCTACGACAAGATTATTGAGGAATATGAGGCAAAGGAAGCAGACACACCTTTGTTTGTTTTCAATGTCACCATGCAGAACCATTCCTCATACAGCGAAGAATTTGACAACTTTACCCCGGATATTACCGTAAGCGGTACCAAGTCAAAGGTTCTTCCTAATTATCTGTCACTGTTAAAGATTTCAGATGAAGCAATTCGTAATTTGATTCAGTACTTCTCCATGGAGGATGAGGATACCATAATTGTATTCTTCGGCGATCATCAGCCTACCAACTCCGTGGCAGCACCTGTTTTGAATCTGAACGGAAAAAGAACCGATTCCCTGACCATAGAAGAGGAAACTCTCCGCTATAAGGTTCCTTACTTTATCTGGGCCAACTATGATATCGCAGAAGCCGCCAACGTGGAGACCAGTCCTAACTTCCTCGGCAATACTGTCCTGGAAGCAGCCGGAATCCCGTTATCGGATTACCGCAGTTTCCTTGCTGACCTGGAAGAAAGCTATCCGGTTATCTCGTCCATTCACGCTGCGGATACCGCCGGAAACAGTTTTGAAATCAAAGAAATCGAAGATATCTTAAATAATTACGCCATCCTTCAGTACTACTATCTGCTTGATGGAAATAACTAAAAAGACCTTGGAGGCCAGAATATCATGACGAAGATCAAAAAAATAACAAAAAAATCTCCGGATATCCTATATCTTACAGCCTTTTTCCTTCCGGTACTGGTTATGCTGATTATCTTTATTGCTCAGGAAATCTTCCCTTTTGGGGACCGCTCTTTTCTGAACATTGATATGTACCATCAGTATTTTCCGTTTTTGTCGGAGTTCTATCATAAAATCAAAAACGGCGAAAGTCTGTTTTACTCCTGGAACACAGGCATCGGCTCCAACTTTTGGGCTCTGTATGTTTATTATCTTGCCACTCCGACCAACTGGCTGGCACTGCTTTGCCCCGAACAGTATCTGATGGAATTTATAACCTATATGATTATCATAAAAATCGGACTGTGCGGAGTTTCCTTCACCTGCTATCTGAGAAAACACTTTCACACCGATAGTCCGGTTATTGTATGCTTTGCCGTTATGTATGCTTTATCCGGCTATATGGCAGCCTACAACTGGAATGTCATGTGGCTTGACTGTATTGTGCTGGCTCCGATTATCATTCTCGGTCTTGAAAAGCTGGTAAATGAAGGTACAAGCCGCCTGTACTGCCTTACGCTGGCACTTGCGATTTTATCCAACTACTATATCTGTATCATGATTTGTATCTTCCTTGTTCTGTATTTCTTTGTTCTTTTAGTAAGCAGAAATCAGGATATCCCTGATACTTCAAGGCCTATCACGTTCCCTGTATTGTGTAAGGTCCGCTCTTTTTACGGAAAAGCCGTTATCCGCTTCGGAGTCTATTCGCTCCTTGCCGGCGGCATGTCCGCTGTTTTACTGTTTCCGGAGCTTGCAGCATTAAAGTTCACGGAATTTACAGCTTTTAACTTTCCGGATGATGTGAAAACATATTTTTCCGTCATTGATATGCTTGCCAGACACTGCTTTAACGTGCAGATTGAAACCGGGCTTGACCACTGGCCGAATATCTACTGTGGCGTTGCTGTATTCCTTCTGCTGCCGCTTTACGCCATGCAGAAGAACATACCTGTGCGTGAAAAAACTGCCAAACTGATATTGCTTGCATTTATCCTGATCAGCTTCTCGACAAATGTACTTAATTTCATCTGGCATGGTCTCAATTATCCTGATTCCCTGCCGGCAAGACAGTCGTTTTTATACATTTTCCTGATACTGGTTATGTGCTTTGAGGCATTTCTTCACATCAGGGAACAGTCACGCACGGAAATCCTGCATGCCTTTCTCGCTGTCCTGTTTTTTGTTCTTTTATTGGAAAAGCTGATTACGGACGATGCCTTTACAGGCATCAGCTTTCTGGTTACTGTAATCTTTCTGCTTTGCTATGCCGGGCTGATTCATATGTATCGGAGCAACACCGTGTTTACGAAGCAGCTTGCGATTGCGGCTGCTGTGCTGATTGTGGCTGAAACAGGCTTCAACACCTATCTGACCAGCTGTTCTACCGTATCACGAAGCACCTATTTGTCAAATTATGACTCTTATCAGACCTTGACATCCGGGACTATGGAAAGGGAAGATGATTTCTTCCGTTTTGAAAAATTTGCAAGAAGAACGCAAAACGATGCCATGCTGATTGGTTTTCCGGGCGGCTCCTACTTCTCTTCAACCTCGAATGCTTTAGTAAAGGATTTCTACGAAAAGTACGGCATGAAGAGCAGCCGCGTGTACTATTGCTATGACGGTGCAACACCGGTAACTGCCGCGCTCCTTGCAAACCGCTATATGCTTTACACGCTTGACCGTGGTTATGATACCTTATTTGAACTGGTGGAAAAAGAGGGCAATCTCTATATGTATCGCAACAATTACAGCCTCCCGTTAGGATACATGATTACCAATGCCAGCGCTTCTTCCACCGATATGGAAACCATTACTGCTCATCATAATGCACTGACAGCGCTTCCTGTAGATAATCATACCGATTCGGCTGCTTCGGACGAAACTGATGAATTTGAAGAGTTATTCACCAACGCCGAGGAAATTGAAGAAAGTCTCCACGACGGAGCTGACTATGATAAATCCCTGAATCCTGTGGAGCGCCAGAACAGTCTGGTTGCTCAGCTTGGTATCAGCTCAGATGTATTTATCCCTGTCACGATAGAACAAAATGGCAGCAAGGCGACGATTACTGCCGAGTCCTCCGGTCATTTTTATGCACATACGAAGAATACAAAAATTGATACCATTAAAATGACGGAAGAAGAACGTACAAAGGATTACAAGGATATCAAAAAGAAATACATTCTCGACTTGGGTTACCATGAAATCGGAGATACCTTTTCTCTTTCCTCTAAAAACGGCGAGTCACTGAATCTGTCCGCTTACATTGTTAATGAAGAGGCACTTTCCGAATTCATTCATACCTTAAGCGCTCAGACCATGACTGTGGACTCCTATGACGATACACACATTAACGGACATATTACGGTTCATACTCCGGGACAGCTTGTATTATCCGTTCCGTATGAGCCCGGCTGGACGATTCTTGTTGACGGAAGGGAAGTTTCCATCGACTTATTTGAAGACGTATTTATGAGTGTATATCTGACAGAGGGTGAACATACCATATCACTCTCCTACTTCCCACAGGGACTGATACCGGGAAGCATCCTGTCGGTTATCTGTGTGGCAATTTATCTTGCCATTGAATTATTTCATCGTAAAAAGAAAGAAACCTCTTCGTAACTGAAGGGGTTTCTCTTATTATTATTCTTTGTTTCCCATCCGAACAATGGAATCACGTACTGCATCCATAAACTGCTTCGTTGATTTGTCACCCTGCGCAATTGGCTCTCCAAAGGTAATTTCGACACGATAACGCTTAAAATGTTTCCAGTCAAACAGCCTTGGATATTTTCTGTCATACGGATAGATTTCATACACGCCGTCTATTCTTACCGGCAGAATCTTCTTACCCGTTTCCTCTGCCAGCTTGGCGGCGCCAAGCTTAAACTCGCCAAGCTTTCCATCTCTGGTTCTTGTTCCTTCCGGATGAATCAGATAGGTATAGCCTCCCCTGATTACCTGCACACTTCTGCGAATGGAAGGTGCCGACATTCCGTATCTATCTACTGGTATTCCGCCAAGCAGCTTTAGCCATTTTTGCGTTTTCTTACTTTCAAGATGCTCTCTTTTAGCCATAATACAAATCTTATCCAAGTCGATTAATTTGTGATTATACAGCGCCGAAAAAACAAATACACCGTCAAAATGACATTCATGGTTCACACAAACAAGATAGGTATCATCCTTTGGAACATTTTCAATGCCCTTTACTTCAAGCTTCCATAAAAACTGCATCCTTGACATGGCGTTTGCCAGCTTCTTTATATCTTTCTCGGACTTTGGAAGCGGATATTTCGATAAATCAATGTTATCGCCTTCGCTGCTGTGTTCATCCACTAGGGCGTCATACAATTCTCCAACCGTACGGATTGTCTGAATCGATGCGGTAATATCCTCATGGAACTCTGTTTCCAGGGTTGTATACAATTCATACATCTTTAAGGAATCAATACCTAAATCTTCAACTAACCGATGATTTCTTGTAATATTCTCAACGGAGCAATACTGTTTGATGATATTAAAAAGTTTTTCCAGATCGGAAAGCTTTTTATTTTTACCCTCTTCTTTTGACTGACTTGCTTCTGCCTCCAAAAGGTATCTTTTGATTTTTCCGATAGAAGTTTTTTCTATTTTCTCTACAAAGTGAACTCCGCTCAGCTTATACATAGGCGGCGCACTTTGAGACAGATATAAAAATGCATTTTTGATACTCTCTTTTTGCTGGTCAGTGAAATTATCATCTTTGATAAAGAGGTGAATCTGGTCAAACTGCTTATTTCCGGTCGGAATGCCACGGCTTGCCAGCTCGTACTTTGATATTTTTTCAAAGTAATAATCATCTACGTCGGTCGGCGATACCTTTTTTCCGTTTTGCAAAACGATACTTTCCTTCATACGACCTGTTACATGAAGATTTCCTCTTTTATCAATATATCCCAAATCGCCGGTTTTAAAGTATCCGTTTTCATCAAATGCTTCCTGCGTTAATTCCGGTTGTCTGAAATATCCTCTCATCATCAATTCCGACTTTACCAGTATTTCGCCGTTTCCCTCTTCGTCTGTTGGTCCTATTGCAATCTGTATCTCCGGATTTTTATGTACATTACCAACGGTACCCACAACGATTCTGTCACCGATTCCGGTTATCGCTATCGGAACTCCGGTTTCTGTGGTTGCATATACATCTGACCATGCTAAGCCAAGACTGAAAAAGAATCTTGCGTTAGAAGCTTTGCTTGGTGTACCACCACCGCCAAGGAAGAATATATTTTTTCCGAAAGCCTGGTCTCTAATCCCTTTGAACAGATACCAGCCAAGATTAATTCCAAAATGTCTTCGCAGGAAATAACATAATCCCAGAAGAAAATCTACACCCCATTCTGTCAGTGCACCTTTTTCCTGTATTTTGGAACGAATTTTTTGTTCCATTACCTCGTACACCCTGGGAACAATTGCGAAATAATGCGGCTCGAATTCCAGTAATTTTTTTTGCAGCTTGGTTGCGTTCATATCTTCCATCATACCTAATTCGCAGCCAATAAACATGAACACATAACACAAAGTATATCCTGCAATATGATTAAACGGATATACGTAAAGATACTTTGACCGTTCTCTTTTTCCTGCCACTCTGGACAATATAATCTGCGTTTTTATCACTGATTCATATGATATTTTTATACCCTTCATGCTTCCGGTCGTACCTGAGGAAAAGATAATGGCAATCACATCCGTCTCAGGATCAACCGTTTTGTGCGCTTTAACGGATGAAATATCCGTAAAATCGCCATAAGGATGCAAAACCTCATCCTGAATTAACTCAAAAAAGTCCAGTGTATCAGTAAACGAAGCTTTCAATAAATGATACAGCTCATCCGTGGTAAAAACAGCCCTTACATCAGAAAAGGTTATCAGCTTTGCCAGCTCTTCCTCCGGTAAGGTGGCATCCAACAGAACAGTAGTCATATTGGCATAGGCAAGCGATAATCCGGTAAGTACTGTTCCGGGTGACAGCGGCGATACAAGCGCAACACGGTCTCCCTTTTGCAGACCGATTCTTGAAAATTCCTTTTCCATACTGCATACAATACGATGCATATCGGCATAGGACATATTTTCTACTGTTTCGTCATCACGCATATACCGAAACAGATTATCCTCTGCATAAACCTCTCCAATTGAATCAATTTTCTCTCTAAAACTACTATACATTACAATTCTCCTTATATAGCAAAAAATATATACTATACGGCATTTTAACACTAATTTTAATTAAAATTATAAAGTATTCAGTTTGTTTTGTAAATAGTTAGTTTACTTGTATGTTGACTATTTTTCTTCGGCTACCCTCAGCACACTAATGTCCGAATCTATCACAAGGGAATAATTGGTGTAATATACTACGAAGCCCAGTTTGGAACCGTTTGGCTTCTTTACGTTCTTCTTCTGTGTATAATCGATTTCCACCTTTTCCTGTCCTCTTGACTGGGAATAATAGGCTGCAAGCCTTCCCGCTTCCTCAAAGGCTCTGTCCGTCATCTCCGCTCCGTTTGTTTTCACTACGACATGGGAACCGGGAATTCCTTTTGCGTGGAACCACCAGTCATTGCCGGTAGCAAGCTTAAAGGTCAGTTCTTCGTTCTGATAGTTATTCTTTCCCACATAAATATCAAATCCGTCACTGCTGATATAATGAAAAGGCCTGCTCGTGATTTTTTCCTTCTTTGTTCCGCCCTTTCTCCGTATATATCCGCTCTCTATCAGCTCCTCTTTAATCTGCACCAGATCCTCTTCTCTTAAGGCAATATCCAGAGAGGTATTTACTGACTGCAAATGGTCTATTTCCTCCTTTGTTTCCTGTGTCAGCGTGGTAAGCGCTTCATAGGTTCTCTTAAGTTTCTGATACTTATCAAAGTACTTCTTTGCATTCTCTCCTGTTGTCAGCATTGGGTCAAGCGGTATGGTAATCATTTCGTTTGTATAATAATTGAGCGCCTCCATGGACTTTGCCCCCTGTGGAACACCATATCCATATGCATTCAGCAGCTCTCCGTATACCCTGTAATTTTCTCTTTTTTCCGTGTCCTGCAGCTGCTTTATCTGCAGGTCGTATTTCTTAATATTACGTTCCAGTGCGGTCTGCACAATTCTTCGTAAATCAACCGAGCGCTGTCTGATTCGTGTGACCAGATTCTTTTCCGCATAATAATGCTCAAGAAGCTCGGAAACGCTGTCATACAGAACCGTCTGTTCTTCTTTATAGGAAGTAAGCCTGATTACGGCATATTCCTTGGGTTGCTTATTCTCATATACGACATTTGGCCGGAACTTGCCTTCCTTTACCTCCTGTAATACCCCACGGAATGCCTCGGTAAGTGCCGCAAGCTCTTCCTGTGTCATATCCCCTGTGGGTCTGTCAGAGTCTACCTTTGCACGGAAGCATACTTCATGTGCAATGCAGGGAGAAATACCGGTAAAGCCAAGATATATTGCCTTAAATGCCGGCGTACTGTTTGTTCTAAGCTGCTCCTCTATCTCAGCACTTGTAACCGCAAGCGGGTTCAGCTTATCCTGTGTCTGCGGAATAAAATACTCACTCCCCGGAAGCACCTCCCGCACAGAGCTCACCATGCCTGAAATGTGCTTAATGCTGTCGATAATCATATTTTTATCATCATAGAAAATGATATTACTGTGCTTTCCCATCAGCTCAATCACAAGATATTTTCGACAGATATCTCCCATTTCATTCAGATGCTCCAGCTCCAGCCTTACAATACGCTCCAGGCCCGGTTGTGTAACGGAGATAATTCTTGCATTTTGCAGATGTTTTCTTAACAGCATACAGAAATTCGGAGCTGTCATCGGACTCGTTTTATTCGAATCCGTCATATAAATCAATGGCAAAGAGGCATCTGCAGACATCAATACCCTGACCTGTCCGCCGTTATTCTTGATTGTCAGAAGAAGCTCATCCTTCTCCGGCTGCGCAATCTTATAGATTCTTCCGCCTGTTATCTTTTCATCCATCTCTTTTACGATTCCCGCAATCGTCAGTCCATCAAATGCCATTTTCGTCCTCCTATCATAAGCGGCTTTCGCCTGCTCTTTGCACCGGGCACCTCTGACAGTGTACCTCAAACGCACAGCGGGCCACCTCAATGTGAAGTGGCCCGTTTTGTTGTTCACTTATCCGATTAACCAATCATACATTTCCTGATATTTCTCTGCTGAGGTCTTCCAGGAATAATCCATTGCCATTGCACGGTCAATAATCTTATTCCACTCGCGTTTCTTGTCATAATAAATCTTCTCTGCATAACGAATCGTCGCCAGCATCTCATGTGCATTATAATTCGCAAAGCTAAAGCCTGTACCCTTGCTCTCATACTCATTATAAGACTCTACCGTATCCTTGAGACCGCCTGTCTCGCGCACAATCGGAATCGTTCCGTAACGCAGGGACATTAACTGACTCAGTCCGCAAGGCTCAAACAGAGACGGCATTAAAAATGCATCACAGGAAGCATAAATCTTGTGTGAAAGCTCCTCTGAATAATAGATATTCGCAGAAACTCTTCCATGATACTTCCAGTCAAAATGACGGAACATATTCTCATACTGCTCCTCACCGGTTCCCAAAACAACAAGCTGGATATCATCCTGACTGAGCATCTCGTCCATGATGTAAGCTACCAGATCCATGCCCTTCTGGTCTGTCAGACGTGATACGATTCCAATCATCATCTTCTTATCGTTTTCTTCCAGACCGAGCTGTTTCTGTAAATCTCTCTTATTCTTAATCTTCTCTTTTCTAAAATTAGACGCGTTATAATTACGGGCTATATAAGGATCCGTTGCCGGATTATAATCCTCATAATCAATACCGTTAACAATACCTCTTAAATCGTTACTTCTTGCATTCATCAAGCCTTCCAGCTTCTCTCCGAAAAAGGCTGTCTTAATCTCCTCCGCATACGTCTGGCTTACTGTCGTGATAGCATCTGCATAGGTAAGTCCGCCCTTCAACAGATTACCATCCTTAAAATATGCCAGCTTATCCGGTGTAAAGTAAGATGAATCCAGGCCGGTAATACGCTTCACTGTCTTGATATCATACACACCCTGAAACTTCAGGTTGTGAATTGTCATAACGGATTTGATTCCACGATAGAACTCACCGCCTGCAAATCGCTCCTTAAGATATACAGGAATAATACCTGTCTGCCAGTCATGGCAATGAATCACATCCGGTCTGAAAGCAACTACCGGAAGAATGGATAACGCCGCCTTGGAAAAGAAAACAAACTTGGAAATCTCTTCTACTACACTATCTCCATATGGCTTTAATCCATTAAAATATTTCTCGTTATCAATAAAGTAATAAGTAATGCCTTCATACTGCGCTTCCAAAACTCCTACATATTCATTCTGTCCAAGAAAGTCCATATAAAAATGTGTTCTATACTGCATCAAGGACTTCATTTCTTCCTTCATGCACATATACTTTGGGAGAATGACTCTTGCATCAAAGTATCTCTTATCATAATACTTCGGTAAAGATCCAACTACATCTGCAAGTCCTCCTGTTTTAATAAACGGTACTCCTTCTGATGCCACAAACAAAATCTTTTTCATAATAGAATCCCTTCTTTTCATAATCCCCTTAGGAAACAGTATTTACATTCGCCGTTCGTGCATCTCCCGGTTCATGTCTTCACGAACATTATACTACATAACTAGTTGACATGTAAAGAAAAGACTCTAAATTGTCCCCCTCTCTTGCTACTCCCGATAGTGCAATCTGATTTTATCCGTGATAAGCGCAATAAATTCAGAATTTGTCGGTTTTCCCTTTCCAACACTAATCGTATAACCAAACAAGGCATCGAGTGTTTCCATATTCCCTCTGCTCCACGCCACCTCGATTGCATGCCGGATGGCACGTTCCACACGACTGGAAGTTGTCTGGTACTTTTTGGCAATTGTCGGATACAGCACCTTCGTAATGGAATTCAGCATCTCTGTGTCCCGTACCGACATCATAATCGCCTCACGCAGATACTGATATCCCTTAATATGTGCCGGCACTCCAATCTCGTGAATCATATCCGTAACATCCTTTTCCAAGTCGTGTCCTTTATCTATCATTTTCTCCTTCGCACTTCCCTGTGGTGCTTCTGTTATGTTCTGTTTTCCTGAAGGTACTGTTATCATAATCTGAAACTCTTTATCCTTTGTAAGTAACTCACTCAAAAAGCGAAACATTCTTTCGTTATCCTGTGTAGTCACTACCTTGAGCTGTTCCATTTTTCTGCCTCCATTCTCTAACTCTCCGGGTATCCCGGTCAATGCCCGAAACAGGCATTGAATGACTAAATACGCTAATATTTGGCAAGGTCATTATATAAGAATGTCAAATTATCATGCAACTGTTACTTTTCGCAGTATTCCCGCTTAACTATCACAATCCGATATATTCTCTCATAAATGGCAAAAAAATAACGCAGGATACTGTAACCCTGCGTCAGATAAAAGAAAAAAAAGATTATCCTTTTATCAAAAAAGTGGTTGACATTTTCTGTAATAACTTGTATATTAATTAAGTCGGTTGCGACAGTAACTGATACTGAATGTGGGGTCTTAGCTCAGCTGGGAGAGCATCTGCCTTACAAGCAGAGG
>CAYLWP010000052.1:0-15249 GCA_964387365.1 uncultured Roseburia sp.
AAATTATAGAAGGAAAGGCATCAATATGAATATACAAGTACAGATTTGTGGACTGGTATTGATGGGCCTGTTAGTTTACTTTTATCGTCGGCAGAAAACGGTCGGTCTTTATACAGAAAGAATATTCTTACGCTCTTTGTTATTCACCATATTCAGTGTAGGCTTGGATGTTTTATCTGTTATAGCCATTACGCATATGGAAGAAATACCCGCATGGATGTTAGAGTTGATTTGTAGAGCATATATTGTATCTATCTTATGGGTTCTATACTTTGGTTTAGCGTATGTTCTTGCAAATCTTTTTAATGAGAAAGAACGTACTAAAAAATTAAAATATTTCTTAATCATCGTATGTTGCGTAACAGTAATAGACTGCTTTTTGCCGATATTCTATTATTACGATGGAAGTGCGGTTTATTCCTACGGTGCAAGTATTAGTCTGATTTATGCATTCACTTTGGCATTCATGATAGTTATTATGTATTATGCTATTCGATATCGAAAGAAGCTGAATGCAAAGAGAAGAAGTGCGGTTGTTATCTGGATGATTCCGTGGGTTTTTGCTGCTATATTGCAGTTTATGGATAACTCGCTTTTACTTGTTGGTTTCGCCAGTGCGCTAGGTATGATGATTCTCTTTTTTACCCTGGAGAATCCGGATGCCAATATGGACAAGCAGATGGGCTGCTTTAATGCCAATGTATTATTAGAGTATGTGAAGCAGGAGTTAAATAAAAAGAGTGACTTTTGCATTATGCTCATTTCGTTGGAGCAGTATCAGAAGCAGAGTGAACTAAAGAGAATTAATGCCTTTATCAGAGATTTGGTAAATTATTTAGATGGAATTCCGGAGATTAAGGTTTTTAAGAATGTAGAGGCGGAATTGGTTATCCTGTTTAAGGACAAAGAGCTTATGGATTGTGTCATGAATGATGTACAGGAACGTTTTCTGTTAAAGAAAAGCACGATAGCTAAGGCAAAAAATGAGATGCCGTATTATCCTTTATTTGTTTACATAGAGGATTTGAAAAATGTACACAGTGCAGAAGAGTTATTGAGGTTATTCCAGTATTTCAAACAGAAAGCGACTATCTCAGAGGGAATGGTATTTTCTGTTGATGACGCGGCTATCACAGAAGGTCAGGAAAGAGAAATCATGGAGAAGACCATTATAGAAGCTCTTGATAACGACAGAATTGAGGTTTTCTTCCAACCGATTTACAGTACGAAAGCAGGACAGTTTGTTTCCGCGGAAGCGTTGGTACGTATCCGTAATGTAGATGGAAGTATTATTCCACCCGGTAAGTTTATTCCGATAGCGGAAGGAACAGGACTGATTTCAAGAATTGGTATCCGTGTATTTGAGAAGATCTGTCAATTTATACAGAAGCAGAATCCAAGGCAGTACGGTCTGGAATACATAGAGGTAAATCTTTCTGTTATTCAGTGTCATCAGGAAAGTCTGGCAAATACCTATATTGGTATTATGGATATGTATAAGATTGACCCGTCAATGATTAATCTTGAGATTACAGAGACGGCATCTATTCAGACCAGAAAAGTTTTACTGAAGAATATGATGGCATTAATGGACTATGGTGTTTCTTTCTCTCTGGACGATTTTGGTAATGGTCAGTCTAACCTTGATTACTTAATTGATATGCCTGTTTCTATTTTAAAACTTGACATGAACATGACAAGAGCGTATTTTGATAATAAGAAGGCAAAGCATGCAGTGAAAGCAACAGTGAATTTAGCACATGACATGCAGCTGAAGGTAGTTGCCGAAGGCGTGGAGACAAAAGAACAACTGATGGGAATGGCTAAGATAGGAGTCGATTACATTCAGGGATACTATTTCTCTAAACCGTTACCGGCATCTGATTTTATCAAACTTATTAACGAAAAGAGAAACGAGGAAGACTAATGGGTGGATTTTTTGGCGTAGCATCAAAGCAGGATTGTGTATTTGATTTATTTTTTGGTATCGATTACCATTCTCACTTAGGAACAAGACGTGGAGGTATGGCAGTATATGGCAAGGATGGTTTTAACCGGTCAATACATAATATAGAAAATGCACCTTTTCGTACCAAATTTGACAAGGATATGCAGGAAATGTCCGGTAATCTCGGCATTGGCTGTATATCTGACTTTGAACCGCAGCCGTTGATTGTTCGTTCCCATCACGGAACTTATGCATTAACAACAATCAGTAAGATTAATAATATGGAGCAGCTGGAACAGAAGTTGTTTGACAGTGGTCATTCTCATTTCCTTGAAATGAGTGGCGGTGATATTAATGCAACGGAATTAATTGCAGCATTAATTAACCAGAAATCAAACATTATTGAGGGTATCCATTATGCGTTAGAAGAGATTGACGGTTCGGTATCTATTTTACTGATGAATAAGGCAGGACTCTATGCAGCAAGAGATAAGTATGGACGTACGCCGGTTGTCATTGGTAAAAAAGAAGATGCTTATTGTGTTTCTTTTGAAAACTATGCATATAAAAATCTTGGCTATACAGATTATAAGGAGTTAGGACCGGGAGAAATTGTTGTTGTAACGGATAAGAATTGTGTTACTCTGATGAATCCGAATAAAGACATGAAGATTTGCACCTTCCTTTGGGTTTATTATGGATATCCGGCCAGCTCTTATGAAGGAAACAGCGTAGAAAATATGCGTTATCGTTGTGGTCAGAAGATGGCACAGCGTGATAACGTTAAGCCGGATATTGTTGCAGGCGTTCCGGATTCCGGTACTGCACATGCCATAGGTTATGCAAATGAATCGGGAGTTCCGTTCTCCAGACCATTTATCAAGTATACACCAACCTGGCCGCGTTCCTTCATGCCAACCATTCAGAGTCAGAGAAATCTGATTGCAAAGATGAAGCTTCTTGCAGTGGAAGAACTGATTCGTGATAAGAGTCTTCTTCTGATTGATGACTCGATTGTAAGAGGAACACAGTTACGTGAAACAACGGAGTTTTTATATGACAGTGGTGCCAAGGAGGTACATATTCGTCCTGCCTGTCCGCCACTATTATATGGATGTAAGTATTTGAATTTCTCACGTTCGTCCTCTGAAATGGATTTGATTACACGTCGTGTTATTGACAGGTTAGAGAATGGCAATGTAACAGATGAGATTTTACAGGAGTATGCAGATCCGGAATCACCAAAGTATGAGCAGATGGTAGAGGGGATTCGTAAGGAATTGAAATTTACATCACTTCGCTTTAACCGATTGGATGATATGTTGGATTCGGTAGGAATTGATAAGTGTAAGCTGTGTACCTATTGCTGGGATGGAAAAGAATAAGTAATAAAATATATGAAGTTAATGAAAGGCTGTCGTACAGGTAAGTGCGACAGCCTTTATACTTTATACTATGTAGTTATACTTTTTATTTTTTTCTTGTTCTCATACATTTTTCTGTCTGCATCGGAAACTGCTTTTTCTATTCTGTCACGAGTAGCAGATTTGCAGATAGAGAAGCCATGTGCAATTTGGATTTCATAAGGATGAAGTCCCTCGGTATTGGCACTGTTAATTAGCTCGGTAAACATGGCGGAAGCCATGGCATAGGCGTTATCCAGATTGCTTTCTACCAGTAATACACAAAATTCGTCGCCGCCAACCCGGTAGACCTTTCCGAACTTACCAAAGCTCTTTTCTATGATTTCGGAACAATTTCGTATCAATTCATCGCCAAGTTCATGACCCAGTGTGTCGTTTACCACTTTTAGATTATTGATATCCAGATAAACGATACCGACCTTATCGCTTGCGCGGTATGTGTCTAGCTGCTCTAAATAAGCGGTTCTGTTACCAACACCCGTTAGACCGTCGCAATAAGCCAATTTCTTGACGAAATTATATTCTAATCCCTGCTCCAGTATTTTGTACGTTTCAAGCTGACTGCCGGCTGCAAAGCAGAGACACAGAATTAGCACACCGACACGTATAATCCCTGCTCTGTCAATGCGGTCTACCTGAGAGGAACGGATAAATTCCAGTAATCCGAGAAGCCAAAACGAACATAGACCGGTCAGCTGTAAAATACAGTTCATGATAGGCTTTTTTTCCTTTTTATTCTTTATCATCATGCTGATAACCAATGAAAATGCGAGAATATCGGCAATTAGGATAATGATAACGCCACCGGTAATGGTGTAATGCAGATCCAGGATATCGGTAAAATGCAGAATAAAGCAAATAAAGGTATATCCGGTGCAGACATAACCGACGATTCTCATGGAACGACGTTTGAATATGGCATATTCGCAGTTTAGGTAAAAAATAAGCGGCATACCGATTACCAGCATAAGCATATTGCTGACTAACTGTATCATACGCATATCGTCAACCCAGAATTGAAGCATATTGGTTTCAATCAGGCAAAACAGTCCTGTCAGGAAAGCAAACACGCCGACCCAAAACAGTCCGTGATGTTTTTTCACTCGGCCATAAGTTGGCAAAAAGTCGAAAATCATTAAAAAGATACCAATGAATGTTAAAGCAAGACTGATTACAATATCATACAGGTTGGTTTCCAAAAAGTCCAAAATGACAGCAGCCGTATCTCCTAAAAGCAAAGAGTCAACAACGACGGAGCCGGTGTCATAGACCATGCGTACCTGAAGCTCTATACACTTGCCGGAGTAGGCAGAGCTGACAGTCAGTATATTCCATAAATTACCGGGAGACAGATTATACAGATCGGATTCAAATACCGTGGTTTCATAAAGAAGCTCACCATCTATCAGAACCTTTGTATACACGTCCTTCGAACGATATGAGAGATTCTTATCCGTTGTCATTTCAGGAAGACGGTAGTATATGGATATCTGACCGATTGCCGGATCCATATGCTCGCCAAGCTCTTTCACCGACACGGGCTGAGTGCCCTCCCTATCCAAGGTCCAGCAGGTACTGATATCTGTATAGGTCTCCTTCGGAGGAAGCTGTCCTTCCTTTGTTGTTTCAATCAGTAAAGTAATTAACAGAAAACCTGCTATTCCAAGAAAATATAAAAATGTAATAATTTGTCTTTTTCTATCCCAAGATAACCGCATAGAAAATCCTTTCGTAATCGGAAAAATCTAAAATCCATTTAGTGCATTAATCATTTGTATTATAGCATTTTTGATGCAAATGCGAAATAAAAAATTGCAAGTATTGCGAAAAATAGTTTTATTGCCATAAACCTGCTGTACGGTGTTCTGTTTATGGTAAAATTTATCAAAAAGAATGAAGTAGCTCTTGACAGTCATAAATTGTAGTGTTACGATAGAACTCGAATTAGGAATAACTAATTTTGATTAGGGGTTCAGGAGGTTTTATATGAACTTATTAGATGCACAATTAGAAAAAGAATATATTGTGAAAGAGATTCTGACAGATGATGAAGAGATGGATGCATTCCTTTTTACCTTAGGCTGTTATAGCGGTGAGCCTATCACGGTTGTTTCGCGTAAAAAGTCCAATTGCGTGGTATCGATTAAGGATGGCAGATATACCATAGATAACCAGTTAGCAGAGTCTATTTTTTTGACAACCAGTTAGTGTATACTATCAAAAATTAGACAACTATACTTTTGGTTAAGGTAGAGTAATAAATGTTTTTATGAGGAGGACTCAAATGAGAATTGCTTTAACAGGTAATCCAAACAGTGGTAAGACCACAATGTACAATGCACTCACAGGAAGAAATGAACGTGTGGGCAACTGGGCCGGCGTTACAGTAGACAAGAAGGAAAGCCCGATTAAGAAAAATTTTTATAACGGAGCAGAGGAATTAATTGCAGTTGACCTTCCGGGTGCATACTCTATGTCACCTTTCACTTCGGAAGAGAGTATCACAAGCGGTTATGTAAAAAATGAGAATCCGGATGTAATCATTAATATTGTAGATGCTACGAATCTGAGTCGAAGCTTATTCTTTACAACACAGTTAATGGAATTAGGTATTCCGGTAGTTGTCGCTTTGAATAAGAGTGATGTGAATGAGAAGAAGGACACAAAGATTGATACAGCTGCTTTATCTGCAAAGCTTGGATGTCCTGTTGTTAACACAGTTTCTACATCATCAGGTGCGAATGGCTTAGCAGAGGTAGTAAAGGCTGCAGTAGCATTAAAAGGTACAACGCAGAAGGCTCCTTATCATCAGGGAGATATCGATTTACATGATAAGGCGGCAGTAGAAGCTGCTGACAGAAAGCGCTTTGTATTTACAAATAAGATTGTTTCAGAGGTTGAGAACCGTAAGGTATTGACAAAGGAAAGAAATGTGCAGGATAAGATTGATGAAGTGATTACCAATCCGATTCGCGGTATTATCATTTTTGCTGTTGTTATGTATCTGGTATTTGGTATTTCACAGTCCACCTTTGGTCCGTTTTTAGCTGATACATTAGTAGGCTGGATTGAGACGTTTCAGGGTTGGGTAGCGGAAATGGTAGCAGATGCAAACCCATTCTTGCAGTCACTGTTGGTTGATGGTATTATTGGTGGTGTTGGTGCCGTGGTTGGTTTCCTTCCGCTTGTAATGGTAATGCACTTCCTGATTGCTTTATTGGAGGATTGCGGTTATATGGCTCGTGCGACAGTCGTATTAGACCCGATTTTCAAGAGAGTTGGTCTTTCGGGAAAGTCGGTTATTCCTATGATAATCGGTACAGGATGTGCAATTCCCGGTGTTATGGCCTGTCGTACAATCCGTAATGAAAGAGAGCGTAGGGCAACTGCAATGCTGACACCGTTCATGCCTTGCGGTGCGAAGCTTCCGGTTATTACTTTGTTTGCAGGTGCATTTTTTGCAAATGCGGCATGGGTTACGACATTAATGTACTTTGTTGGTATTGTTTTAATTCTTTTGGGAGCTTTGCTGGTAAAAAAGATTACAGGATATAAGTACAGAAAGTCATTCTTCATTATGGAGCTTCCCGAATATAAGCTTCCAAGCATAAAGCGGGCATTTATTTCTATGTGTTCCCGTGGTTGGGCATATATTGTAAAGGCAGGTACCGTTATTCTTGTATGTAATACAGTAGTACAGATTATGCAGTCCTTTAACTGGAGCTTAGAGCTTGTTGAAGAGGGTATGGAAAATACGTCAATTCTTGCAACCATTGCATCTCCGATTGCGGTTATCTTAGTTCCTGTCGCAGGTGTTGCTGCATGGCAGTTAGCCGCTGCAGCTGTTACGGGCTTTATCGCCAAGGAAAACGTGGTAGGTACCTTAGCAGTTTGTTATGCATTAACAGACTTTATTGATACCGAAGAGTTAGCGTTGGTTGGCGGTGCTAATGAAGTAGCTGTTGCAATGGGCATTACAAAGGTAGCAGCTCTTGCCTATCTCATGTTTAATCTGTATACACCACCTTGTTTTGCGGCGCTTGGTGCCATGAACTCGGAAATGCAGAACAGAAAGTGGCTGTGGGGCGGTATTGCACTTCAGTTTGGAACAGGATATGTGGGTGCATTCCTCGTATACCAGATTGGTACCTTGATTACAACAGGAACCGTTGGCGCGGGCTTTGTGCCGGGTCTTATCGCAGTGCTGGCTATCGTAGCGATTGTAGTATACTTAGTTATGAAGGCAGACAAGAAGTTTGAAGCTGAATATTCTTTAAAGAAAACAGCATAGTTTATGATATAAAGGAGTTATCAGTATGGTAGATGTTATTTTGATAGCACTGCTTCTGGTTATGGTAGGGTCAGCAGTAGCATACATAAGGAAACAAAAGAAAAAGGGAGTCAAATGTATTGGCTGTTCTGCAAGTAGCAGCTGTGCACATAATTGCAGTTGCAGTACTGATAAAAAATAAACTTAAAATGATGAAAAGAAAGGTCGCTTGTAAGGAGCGGCCTTTTTTGCGAGAACCTTTTGACATGAGAATCATAGAATATAGAAAAACAAGGTGTTATTGATATGGAAAATACAACTCCTCGAACTTTTTTTGTCGATATATTAAATGAAGGAAGCCCAAGCGCAGCAGCATGGATAAGAGGGAATGCGGAAAATCCACAGTTAAGCGGAATTGTACGATTTTTTGAGGCTCCTTATGGTGGAATACTGATTGAAGCGGAAGTTTTTGGACTGCCGAATGTCAAGATCCCTCATTCGACGGATTTCTACGGTATGCATATTCATGAATTTGGTAACTGCGCACAGCCATTTGACCGGACGGGGAATCATTACAGTAATCCTCCGGCACTGCATCCACAGCATTCCGGTGATATGATTCCTCTTTTTGGTAATCAGGGCTATGCATGGACTGTATTTTATAATAAACGCATTACGATACCGGAGATTATGGGAAGAAGTGTAGTGATTCACGCGATGGCGGATGATTTCAAAACGCAGCCATCCGGGGATTCCGGTATGAAGATTGGGTGTGGTGTCATTCGATAGAAAAATGCCATGAGGGTTATTTTCTCATGGCATTTGAATATCCTAACTATTCTTTTTTATGCAGGTGATAAATGCATCTAATGAAACCGGTTTGCTAAACAGATAGCCCTGATACCAGTGACAACCAAGCTCCAATAATTTATCTCTATGTTCCTGTGTTTCCACATATTCGGCAATGACTCTAACAGACAATTCTCTTCCTAAGTCTACAATAGATGCAACAATTTTTTGATTGGTACTACTTTCCAATAATTTCTTTACAAGAGAGCCGTCCAGCTTTTCGACACCGAAGTAATTAGACTGAAGATATACCAACGAAGTATGTCCCATTCCAAAGTCATCAATCAATAAGGTATGTCCCTTGTCGTTTAAGCGTTTCAGCTTATCAATCACAAAATCGGCATTAGAAATGACATCCTGTTCCGTAATCTCAATCCACATACGGCTGGCCGGAATATTATATTTTTCCAAGACGTCAGCAATACATGATTCAATATCCCATAAAAGGGACTTTGCAGTAATATTAATCGAAATTTTAAAATCGCCGTCATATTCTTGTGATGTCTTTTGAATAGCCTGTGCGGCTTTGTCAAATATTTGCTCCTCCAGTTCGGGAAGAATACCGCCTTCCTTTGCCAGATAAATAATCAGTGGCGGATAAATAAATCCGTACAGCGGATGAACCCAGCGAAGTAATGCTTCGGCACCGAGACATTTACCCGTATCGTCCATCTGTGGCTGATACAGCAAAAACAGCTCCTCTTTTTTAATTGCAGTTTTCAAATCCTCTAACAGGATACGGGAAATCAGACCGAGACTGTCTGCGCGGCTAAGGAACTGCGGAGTTTCATTTTCCTGTTCTTTTGCCTGTAATTCCTGTACAAGTCTGTTTAACTTTTCTCTGGCAATTTCTTCCTGTACCTGCTTATGCAGGCGAACAAACGGGAAGTAAATGCCCACTCCTGCCAAGATACAAACCAGCTGTAAAATAGCGCCGCGAACGGAGCCGGTTGCCAGATATCCGCTGAATATAATAGGTGTAGACCATGGTATTTCCTGTACAAGCATCGGCACCAGTCCGAATGTAGTGGCACCATATGCAATAAAATAGGACGCGATTGGTGTGAGAATAAATGGAATTCCCAATACAGGATTCAAAATAATCGGAATTCCAAAGGTCAATACCTCGTTGATATTGAAAATACTGGGAAAAGCAGCTAATTTCGCATAGTTACCCATGCGGTCCTTTCTATAAAAAAGTAATAGTACCAAAAGAATGCAAATCGTAGAACCGCATCCGCCCATAACTACATAGGTATCAAAAAAGCTTTTGCTGAAAACGGATTCTGCTGTCACATCGGTGAAAAATACTCTGCGCCACAGGCTCCATAACATGACTTCCGTGAAAACCGCATATCCAGAGCAAATGTATCACTAATGTATATAATATGCCGGAGCCCAAATGATTTCCCATATTTTCAAATATACTACAGGTGACATTTGAGAACAGTTCATTGAGGCTGTATACTCCGAAAATCTGATATAATATATGGTTTATGAGTAAAACAACGCCAACGACAATCAATAATGAAGTAAGGTATGGATGGCATTTGCGCATATCGTTTCCATTCCCGTTGCATACTTTTTCAGTGATAAAACAGTTACATCTTTCAGCTTCTCATAACAATAGCAGGCTATAAATGTGACGAATAATGCAGAAAAGCTGCCGGCCGGTCCAAGACTGTTGATACTAAAGCTGGGACTGTTCATATTTAATTGGGCACCGTATGCCCCCATAGCCACGATAATATATAAGGCGACCTTGTCTACCGTTTCATTTTTTCCCATACCATAGCTTAAGCTGATTACAAATACCAAAACCACGGAAAATAAGCCGAAGGTTCCCTGATAAATGGAGGCAAGAATGGAGTAAAGCCACGGGAGAGAGCCATTAAACGAAGAACCGGAATAATCAATAAATGGCAGATTCATCAGGGCACAGGCAATACCGCCCAGAAGAAGAAGCGGAATCATCATGGTCAAGCCATGACGTACAACCGTAAAAAAGAAATTATTTTCTATATCGTATGTAATACGTTTTAATCTTTCGTTTATTTGCATGATAAGACTCCTAACTGTAAAAGGGTTTCAATTATATTCTGTCATATAAACTGACAGCAATGCAAATGTTTTGCAAATATATACATTAATTGCTTCTTATCATGAATAATACAAAAGGAACACACATATTTCATAAAAAAGAATAAGCTGTACAATAGGAACAGAAAGCAGTATAATGTAGATAATCGGTGTGAAAGCGTTTTGTGAGAAGATAGTGAATGTAACGGGGTGAAGAATTATGAAAATGTGGAAGGGAAATGTAGTAGCATTACTGCTATTGTTCAGTATCATGACAGGAGCCTGCGGCAAGGCCGACGTGACTATTCCGGCGCAGGAAGTGCCAATGGAGCAGGCTGCCACGATAACGTTGGATTCGATTCCCGAATTTAGTGGAACTCCATATGTAGAGATTAATGGGAATGTTCCTTATTTTAGTGAGAGCGATTATAGTACGGAAGCGTTTGAAAATTACAGTGAGTTGGATAGTCTTGGAAGGTGTGGTGTCAGCTTTGCCAATATCGGAATGGAGCTTATGCCGACAGAGGAACGAGGCGAGATTGGGCAGATTAAGCCAAGCGGCTGGCAGTTGGTGAAGTATGATTTCGTAGATGGCAAGTACTTATATAACCGTTGCCATTTAATCGGCTATCAGCTTGCAGGTGAGAACGCAAACGAAAAGAACCTGATTACCGGTACTAGATATATGAATGTGCAGGGGATGCTGCCTTTTGAAAATATGGTGGCAGAATATGTGGAAAACAGTGGCAATCACGTTTTGTATCGTGTTACCCCGATTTATGAAGGAACGAATCTTGTCGCAAGTGGTGTGCTGATGGAGGCAAAGTCGGTTGAGGACGACGGCGCAGGCATAAGCTTTTGTGTATATGCCTATAATTGTCAACCGGGAGTTGTGATTGATTATGCAACGGGACTTAGTGCATTGGGCGAGAATGTACCGAATGCGAAGAGCACGACTGCGCCGGAAGTGAATGTGCAAAATAGCGGTGATAGTGTTCCTGTATCACAGGGAGAGGGAATCAAGTATATCATGAATACCAATACCCATAAATTCCATTATCCTGACTGTTCCAGTGTGGATGATATGAAGGAGAAAAATAAGCGGGAATATCAGGGAAACAGGGAGGATTTGATAAATCAGGGATATGATCCTTGTAAGAGGTGTGAACCATAGAAATTATTTGTATTATGAATAGTAATATATTTTGTAATACAGATAATGTGAGAAAGTATATTACGCGCAAAAAAATTAAACATAAAAGAGTAACGATGTTTAAGGGCGTTTTTGACAAGAAAATTTACTATAATCCGGAAAAATCAAGTCCCGTCTATTGAAGCAATTAGAAAAATATGAGAAAATGCTGGAAGAAAGCGAAGCAAAGGCTACAGAGCTTCAGATGCAGCTTATGGACCCTGCACTTGCAACTGGAGCAGTAGAATATCAATAATGGAGGATGACACAATGGTAAAGCATGTAATTTTATGGCAGTTAAAGGATGAATTATCCGCAGAAGAGAAGGTAAGCGTAAAGAACGGTATTAAGGAAGGTCTGGAAGGATTGCAAGGCAAGATTCCGGGACTTGTGGAGATAAAGGTGAATATTAATGGATTGGAAAGCTCCAATGCAGACTTAATGCTTGATTCCGCGTTCGAGGATGAGGCAGCATTAAATGGATATGCCGTTCACCCGGAGCATGTTGCTGTGGCAGACGGCAAGGTAAGACCATATACTAAGAGCAGAGTATGCCTGGATTATGAGGTGTAAGAAATATTGGTTTAGGTATATCAACCATATTTATATTGTAGTATTATTGAGATTATCTTATTTTCAGATTTAAAGACGTGAAATGGCATATAATAATATATAGAGTTGACGTGCAGAAAACTGTACGTTATAATATAAGTACAGAAAATTGTACTTATCGAGGAGGTGTCTGTTATGTTAGCAGTAAATTACACAAATCTTCGTGAGAATATGAAAACATACATGGATAAGGTTACAGATGACTATGAGACAATGATTGTAACCAGAAAAGATAACAAGAATGTGGTTATGCTATCGGAAGAAACCTATAATAATCTAATGGAAAATATATATGTAATGGGAAATAAGGCAAATTATGATTGGTTGATGGAATCTAAAGCGCAATTAGAGGCAGGAAAGCTTTCAGCACATAGTCTTATTGAGGTAGAAACGGATGAATAAGATTTTTACCGATAATGGCTGGAAAGACTATGTTTATTGGCAGACTGAGGATAAAAAGACTCTGAAAAAGATTAATAGTCTATTAGAAGATATTTGCAGGAATGGAAATGAAGGAATCGGAAAACCGGAACCTTTAACCGGAAATTTAGCAGGCTTTTGGAGTAGACGAATCAATGATAAAGAGAGGCTGATTTATAAAATAGATGCAGATAATGTATATATTTTAGCTTGCAGATATCATTATAGCGATACATGAAATTTACAGAAAGCTGTTGCATTTCCGGAAAATAAATGATAACATACAATCAACATTTTTGGAGGATATTCGCTATGAACATATTTGTTATGAACAGTTTAAGACGCAGACAAAGACGTAAGCTCTTGTAACTTATGCAGATTTTTCCGCATAGTTGCAAGGGTTATTCGTCTTGTTTCTGTGCGGTACTGTTTATAGATGTCATAGATGCAGAACCGTAATGGATTTAGTAAATACTAATTCAGTTGCGGTTCTTTTTTTATTCTCCGGTTATTTGCAGAACGATGCATCGGCAATCATAAAACAAGGAGGTCACGATGAAAAAGAAATTATGTAACAAGGTAGCTAAGGTATTAGAAGGAATTTCTTACGAACAGATTTTAGAGCTGATGGAGATTCCGGCAGATGAGAAGATGGGTGATTTTGCGATACCATGTTTTTCCTTGGCAAAAATATGGCGCAAGAATCCGGCAATCATTGCCGCGGACTTTGCAGAAGCTTTAGCTGCAAAGAAAGATGAATTAGACATTGAAAATGTTGAAAATGTCGGAGGATACTGCAATATTTTCATGGACAGGGCAAAGTATGTGAAGAATGGCATTGCACAAATGCAACAGGCAGATTTCGGATTTGAGAAAACAGGAACAGGAAAGACAATCTGTATGGATTATTCATCACCGAATATTGCGAAAAACTTTCATGTAGGTCATCTTAGAACCACTATGATAGGAAATTCACTGTATAAAATTCATGATAAGTTAGGATATCAGGTGGAACGAATCAATCATTTGGGAGATTGGGGGACACAATTCGGGAAACTGATTGTTGCATATAAAAAATGGAGCAGCAAAGAAACGATAGAAGAAAAGGGAATCGAGGAATTACTGCGTATCTATGTGAAATTCAATGAGGAGGCACAAAAAACACCGGAATTAATGGATGAAGCGCGTGCCTGGTTTATAAAAATGGAGCAAAATGATGCAGAGGCAATCGAAATATGGAATTGGTTCAAGGAAATCAGTATGGTGGAGTATGAGCGGGTTTATAAGCTTTTAGGAGTTTCTTTTGATTCCTATAAGGGGGAAAGCTTTTATCGGGATAAGGTTCCGGCATTGGTAGCGGAGCTCAAAGAAAAAAATCTGCTTAAGGAAAGTCAGGGTGCGAATATTATTGATTTAGGGGAGTATAATATGCCTCCATGTCTGATTACCAAGAGTGATGGGGGTTCCATTTATCATTCCCGTGATATTGCAGCTATTCTTTATCGTAAAAATACATACAATTTTGAAAAATGCCTATATGTAACGGGGTTAGAGCAGTCGTTGCACTTTAAGCAGGTTTTTAAGGCAATTGAGCTGATGGGATATGATTGGGCGAAGGACTTGGTTCATGTTCCATATGGATTAGTCAGCTTAGATGGAGCAAAGCTTTCCACGCGTAACGGAAATATTGTATATGCAGAAGATATTTTAAATGAAGCAATAGAGCGAGCCATGCATGCGATTCAGGAAAAAAATCCTTCTCTTGCCAACAAAGAGGCTGTAGCAAAACAGGTTGGAGTTGGCGCTGTTATTTTCCATGATTTATATAATCAGCGAATAAAGAATGTAGATTTTTCATGGGATGAAGTCCTGAGCTTTGAAGGAACAACAGGACCGTATGTACAGTATACCTATGCACGTGCAAAAAGCATTTTGAGAAAAGAATCCAATATAAACGGAGATATTGATTATGATGTTTTGACAGATGATGTTACATTTTCGTTAGTAAAAGCTTTACTGGGATATGAAGAGGCGGTTCATAATGCGGCAGAACGCTATGAACCATCCGTAATTGCAAGGTATCTGATTTCGCTTGCTTCCGCATTCAATCGATTTTACCATGAGTGTTCCGTATTACATGCAACCGATAAAGAGAAGAAAGCGCGTATCTTTCTGGTTGATATCGTTCAAAGGGTTATCAGGGATGCCTGTACGTTGCTTGGGATGAAGTGCCCGGAGGAGATGTAGGTTCACACTAGACCGTTTGTTACCACAAGCGGTCTTTTTTTAGAATTACTTGACTTTTTCTTCAATCAAAAGTATGATTAGTATAACTAATCATACTTTTGCAAAGGAGAGAGTGCCATGAATATGCCAAAAGGAAAAAACGCATGGACCGTGAAAATCGGTGAAAAAGGGCAGTTTGTAATACCAAAGGAAGCCAGAGATATGTTTG
>CAYLWP010000053.1:0-15248 GCA_964387365.1 uncultured Roseburia sp.
ATCAGCAATAAATCAGAAAGTTTCATTATACATCATCCTCATCTAATAAGTCCAAATCCTCTTTGTGCTTCTTTGCCTTCTTTTTCTTAATAATCACAACAATTACTACAATTACGATGATAACTGCAACCACAATCGCAATAATGATTCCGATTAGAAGAGAGCCTTTTCCCTCCTCAGGCATCGGTTCCATCGGCATCATATCCATCGGTGCCTCCTCTGCCGGCTTTTCAAATACCATTAAATTGATATCCTTCTCATAACGGGTTGCATTGCCTGCTTCATCCTCATAGGTTACAATCGCTTTTACAATTCCCGTTCCGTCATCCGGTGCCTTACCTGTTAACATGGAGTCAACATTGCCCGTTGCACCCGGTGCTATATTGCCAAGATAAGTAATACCGCTTTCCACGGATTCAGATTCATAGGAAACCTTTACATTGTAAAGTGTCGTTTTTCCTGTATTAAATACGCTGAACATAACGTTAGACTGCTCACCGACTGCAATCGCCTCCGGCATAATCTCTGCACTTCCGGTATCAATCTTTGACTCCTGCTTGATTGGAATGGATACATTAGCCGTATCGCTGTATTCGGTATAGTCCTCGTCCTCATACTGCATATTAACGGTTAATACATACGGCTTCTGTGCAAGGTCGGACTTAACCTCCATCTCAATAGTCATCTCATAGGTCTCACCCGGTGCAATGCTTTCCGCATAAACTGCACTGGAACCTGATGTTGGTAAAAATGCTGCGTACGCCGCAGAAGAATCGTTACCCTCTACCGTTGCCTCTAAGTTAAATAAAATATTCTGTACTGCTGTTTCCTTTGAAGTGTTCTGTACCTTTACCGTTAAGTCAAAAACAGAACCTGCAAATACAGTCTCCGGCGTGGTTGTATATCCTGTTACAATAATTCTTGGCTTGGATTTCTTGTCCTTACTGCCGGCATCCTCTCCAAGCTTACCGCTTTCCTTTTTACCTGTAATGTTAATATATGTAGTAATATCCGTTTCTGTATAGGCATTATCCTGATAATACTGCGCATGGAAGGTTATCGGATAACAGCCTGACTTCGCATCTTCACGAACCTTGAAGTACCAGCCGATATCCATTCTTTTTGCATAGGCATCATCTACTGTACTTCCCGGCTGAATCCGCGCAATGCTCTGTGCATCATACGCCTGCTCAATCTCAAACGGCCACTTTGCACTGTCATTGGAAACGGAAGGTGTAAGAACCACATCCTTAATATCAGTCTTACCTAAGTTAATCAGAGACAATACAACAAACGTAGTCTCATTATACTTGGCATCTAAGATAGGGACTTCATTGGAAAGCATCAGAAACTTTTCGCTAGAACCAACCTTTGCCTGGTCTTCCTCTACATAATCGTCAAGATAGCCGCGAACCTGAGACTGATAACTCTGTAAATCGCCCTCTGAAAGGTCAGCATTTGCCATATAGGTCATGGCACTGTTATAAACCTTATCCATCTTCTTAATCGTTTCCTCGGAAAGATTATGCAGCATCTTCAAATCATTATAATAGCGGTTCAGACTAGCTCTGATTCTGTTTCTTGCCTCATCAGATGCCTCTTCATACTTGTACTCATCCGCAAAAACAACCGTCGTTGCCGCATTGCTGCATAAAAGCAATGCCATCATCATCATTACCAGTAACTTTTTAAACCTCTTCATCATATTCCTCCTCACTCATACTCTGTACCTTCTGTCTGTTATCCTTCATATCTACAATCTTTCCGTCCTTAATACGAATAATCTTATCTGCAAAGCTTGCAAGATGATTGTCATGCGTAACCATAATCAATGTCTGATTCTGCTCCCGGACCACACTCCTCATCAAATCCATAATCTCCTGCGAAGTATTCGAATCGAGATTACCCGTAGGCTCATCCGCAAAGATAATTTCCGGCCTTACAACCAGCGCCCTAGCAACACCTACTCGCTGCTGCTGACCACCGGACATCTGATTCGGTTTGTGATCCCAGAACTTATCAAGTCCGACCAAATGCACCATTTTCTTTGCTCTCTTCATGCGTTCCTTTTTGGAAATCCCCTGAAAGGTCAACGGCAATGCTACATTTTCCAGTGCATTCATCGTTCCCATCAGATTAAAGGACTGGAAAATAAATCCAATATGCTCTCTACGGAACTTAACAAGCTGATTCTCCGTTTTCGTTTCCATATGCTCTCCGGCGATAACAATCTCACCCTTGGTCGGCTTCTCAAGCCCTGCAAGCATATTCAACAACGTAGACTTACCGGAGCCGGAGGTTCCGACAATTGCACAAAACTCTCCCTTATTAATCGAAAAGCTTACTCCGTTCAAGGCTCTTACCCGGTTGTCACCGATTCGATATATCTTATACAAATCTTTCACCGTTATGACCGGCTTTTCCATTTTTTCCTCACTCATGCCAAGACATCTATCCTTCCCTCTTTTTTCCAACTGTATTAATCCAATCAATACACTTTCTTTTATTTTATCAAATGTTATGTAAAGTGGCAACCATATATTCACTTTAAACGCTGTACAATGTCAGATTTAAATAAAAACAACGGATTCAACACCCGGAATCTGAGTGTCTCACCTTTCATGTCGGTTGACATAATTTCTAGCCTGTGCTATACTACGCTCAGTTTAGAAATGATACTTTTTTTCAAATTACAAGGAGTTGATTGCTATGAATAACACATTGATTTGGATAGTGGTTTTAGTCTTATTTTTAGTAACAGGCATGGTTGCCGGATATAAGAAAAAATCTGCTATGCTTGCCCTTATATATCTTCCAGGAATACTTTCAATCGCAGCCGGAATATACTTACTACCGGCTACTATGTGGAAGAATATATCCTTTGGTTTACTAATCGTAGGATTAGCACTTGAACTTATTGCTATCATTAGCACTGTGAGGTTAAAGAAGATATAATTATATTCTTATTTCCTTTCTTTTGTCTAACAATTCAATCAATTTACTTTACACATATTTTATTTTTTTATATAGTATTATTATAACTATTTTATTCAGTACCATATAACGACGGAATAGTTTACTTTGAAACGAAAGAGGGGATAACATGACTAAAAAAAAGCTGGACGCCATTATTATAGCCTTTATATTTCTTGTAATGCTCCTGCCCGGGTTACCGGCGCTGTTTGCAGGCATTAGCAGCGATGAGAATGACTATGCAAGAATAACGGACGTGGAATATAAGGCTGTCGTTGTAGATGAACCGGACAGCGAAGGCAAGGTTATTATCACGGAACGCCTGACCTTTGACGTTCATGCCGCTTTCAGAAGTCTGTATTCCTCATATTGTTCCTTAGGAATCGGCACTAATTTCATATAAAACACCTCATTGCGTGTTAATTAGAAAAAGGAGCAGTTTTCAGGCTACTCCTTTCCATATCAATCTTTCTTCACTGTCAGCCTACGGCTCATAATCCATATACTCCGTGTCCTTACGAAGCTTGCTTCTTACGGCATTACGATAATCCTTTTCATCGTACTCAAGATACTTAATGCCTCTTCTGATATTTGTCATCTTTGCTCTGACATCATCTGTTAAGCTGTTTGGAATCTCGCATTCCACCACCTTGATATTGCTTACCTGTGTCACCGGCGCATAAGCAAATTCGCTGAACTCCGTATAATATGTGTTCATCAGATTGTATTCGTTATTTTCAATATCCCAGACATACATATCGGCTGCCTTATCATAGCCTACCATAAACTGGAAGATGGCAACCTGTCCCCACAGCTCTGTGCTGTCGGTCAGCGTATATTCAATGGTTCGCCCTCCGCCAAGGCCCTCTGTCGCCGTTTTGGTATAGTTAAGGGAAATATCATTTTTTACAGCATCTGCATACAGCATCTTAAATGACACTGCTGTCATATCATCAATTTGGGCAAACAGGATAACCTTCTTACCGATATAGCTGTTAAAAATATCCTTCTTGATTTTCTTTTCCTTATTTAACATCATGTATTCAAACGCATAACCAAGCTCGTCTGCCGTCTGCTTTGCATAGTATGCCTGCTTGTCCACTGCAGAAACAATACCAATATTTCCGGCTGTTGTCAAGCTGTCCATCTTACAATAGGCGATAACGCCGATATTGATTCGATACCAGCCGTTAGAATAAACGCCAATGACACGAACCGGTATATTGGCTCCGATTGTCGTCAGTACCGTTGAAGTATAGGTGGGCTCTGCATATACCACGCATCCCGCCTTTGTATAGTAAACATCCTCCATCTGCGTATAGGTTGGCCCCTTTGCCTGCGTCGTCAATGCAGGCTGCACAGCTCCAAGCACCAGACAAATCATACTGATTATAAGCAGTAATCTCTTTTTCATAACCATACCAGCCTTTCTTGTACTTACCTTTTCGTTAGCCCTCACACATGTGTGCCGTGTCCGTTATCATCATAATACGGACTCATGATTCTTCTTTTGTTCCCGGTAAAATCGCGAAATGCAACGATTCTGCCCGCTAAATCGGGATGTCCTGCGATACCGGAATCAAGAACTGCAACATAGACGCCCCGTCCGGTATATCCGCTTACATCCTTATCTTCACATTCAATTGTTTTTCTTACTCTGTCCATGCTTTTATGCCTTTTTTCGTACTTATTCACAATATATGTTG
Organism: uncultured Roseburia sp.; assembly: GCA_964387365.1. Classification (GTDB taxonomy): domain Bacteria; phylum Bacillota; class Clostridia; order Lachnospirales; family Lachnospiraceae; genus COE1. Next base: position 4,680 of record CAYLWP010000053.1, read on the forward strand.
AAAAAAACATTCAGCTATTATTTCGACAAAAAATCTCTATAAGTTAATACTTATCTATTGTTACTCCGGCAGGGAATGAATCTGGCTGATATGAGCATGCACTGTTAATCGTCACATCAGTAAAGGCACATCCCGAAAAGGCGCCTTCCTTGATTTTCAAGGTATTCTTTGGAATAAAGACATCTGTAAGCCCGGTACAGCCGCTGAAGGCCTCTGCACCGATACTAATCAGTGTGGTTGGCAGCTCTACACCTTCGAGTGCTGTACATGCTGCAAATACGCTGTCTCCAATAGAAGTAATTCCCTTCTTAAAGCTTAGTGCATTTAAGGAAGTACAGCCTAAAAAGGCGGAATCCTCAATCGTTTCTACCGATGCCGGTATCGCTACCTCTTCGAGAGCAACACAGCCTTCAAAGGCACTGCTTCCGATTTGCGTTACACTTGCCGGAATCTTGCAGGCTGCAAGAGCTATATTTCCCATAAAGGCTTCTGCCGGAATTGCTTCCAAGACATTGGACAGCTTTGCTGTTTCCACGGTAATACAGTCCTTGAAGCAGTACTCGCCTATGGTGGTTACCTCGTTGCCCATTTTGATAGTCTCAGCCAATGTACAGCCCTCAAAGGCACTGTCACCAATGGTGGTTACCTCATCGGGAATGGCAATCTTATCAAGGGAGCTGCATTCATAAAAGGCCTCCTCCCCAATGGTAATCAGGTCCTCGGGAAGCGTTACCCTCTGCAGGCTTGTGCAGCCGCTGAAGGCCTCGTTTCCAATTTCCGTAATCTCATCCGGCATGGAAATCCTTGTCATGGAAGAACACTCGGAAAAAGTTTTATCCTCTATTTTTGTAATTCCGTCCGGTAAAGTCATTCTTACCAGATTCTCACAGCCTTCAAAAGCACCGGCACCAAGTGTCGTTAACTCCTCCGGCATAAAAATCTCTACCAGGGCTTTTGCACCCTTAAATACATTATCCCCCATTGCGGTAACACTGTTAGGAATCTCTATGCGGATAAGATTCTTTACATTGGAAAACGCAGATTCTGCAAGCTGTGTTACCGGCTGGTCATCAATGGTATCGGGAATAATCAGATCTGATTTATTGCCAAGATACTTTGTAATGACCACATGGTCAGAATATAACTGATACTCATATTCTTTATTGCTTTTCTCCTCAGGCGTTTCATTTGAAGTCTCACCGTTTTCCTCTGTGCTGTCCTCGTCTGAAGTACTGTCCTCAGACGAAGCTTCCGGCATAAAATATCCGTCATCACCATTTCGGTCCGGCTCTACATATCCACTTTTTTCTACCTCTTCCTCGTAGGTATAGATAATCTCTTCTACCTCTTCCTCTTCGGTTTCCGGCATGATACTTTCTTCCGTCCAGTCCTCTCCATAGACGAGCTGATACAATTCATCCTGATCGATTGTATCTCCGGTGGCTTCTCCCCCGGTCTCCACTGTCTGTGTTTCCGGCTCAGGCGAAAAATCAATCACACCTGCCTTATTCAGATACATGGTAAGAAGAATTCCGAATGCAAGCGCACACCCGGCTACCATTCCCCAAAATGCTTTTTCCATTACGCCATCTCCAATCAAATCATTCTTTTGTGTCTACTGCCTTTACCGAAGGCTGTCTTCGTCAATATTTGTACCATAAAAGGCACCGCGGATAATGGTTTTAACACCCTTACATCCGTTCACGGTACTTAAGGCTGTACAATTACGAAACGCCTCTGCATTAATCATTGTCACACTCTCCGGAATTGTGACTTCTTTTATCTCAGTGTGACCCTTAAAGGCTTCCGAACCAATCTGCTTCACCGTATCAGGAATCACAATACTGCTCTTACTGCCTCTGTAAGCCAAGAGAATTCCATCACCAACGATAAGGAAATCGCTGCCGTCTCCGGCAACATTTGCTCCACCCATCCAGTTTTTCAGCCAGGGTGTGTCTGCAAATGCCTTTGTCTCTATGGTTGTAACGGAATCAGCAATGCTTACTTCCTCTAAATCCTCACAGGCATAAAAGGCACCGTATCCTATCGTTTCCACGTTCTCCGGAATTGTAATCGATGTCAGACCGCTTCTTGCAAAAGCAAGTCTTCTTATCTTTTTTATTTTCTCATTTATTTTAAAATTAGTCAAATTATTCTGTTTATAATACTTTCTTTCGTCAATAATCTGACTCTCGTCAAATTTAGCTTCTTCAACAGATGATTCCTGCTTACTCGTACTCTTGTCCTCTGATTTGTTATCGTCCTTTTCGGAATACTTATCATCAGCCGGAGTCTTATCCGCAGTATCTGTGTTTGCAGACTCGTTCTTGTCAGAGTCCTGTTTATCGGAATCATTCTTATCCGTACTTACTGTGACAGTGTTATGCTTATCAGAATTATCTGCAACAGTATCCTGTTTGTCAGATTCATTCTTATCAGAGCTGTCTGCATCGGTATCCTGCTCCGTATCAGAAGAATTCGTATCCGCTCCTCCTGACGGTAAGCCATATACCTTCTGGTTACTCTCCCCAATCAGAACGACTGCGTTTCCACCGGCAATAATCGTTTTGCCGATTACGCCCTCCTCCTGCACATCCAACGGATGCTCATAGGTTCCGATTGGTTCTGAAGTCTCATTCTGTTCTTCGTCTTCCTCATCAGCGGTAATCTTCTGCTCTCTGACTACTGTGACAGTCTTACTTGGCTTCTCCTCCAAGTCAACATTGCTGTTCACAAAATCGGTCGGATACTCCGCTTCATAAATCACAGGAATATTCTGTTTTTTTGCAAAGCTCTCTGCTTCACTTCCCTTATTTACCAACAGCTTCACATTCGGACAGTTGGAAAAAGCCTTATTTTCAAGCCCGGTCACCTTGTCTGTCACCATGACCTGCTTTAAAGACGTATTATTTGCAAATGCCTTTTCATCAATGGCTGTAACAGACTCGGAAAGAATCACATTCTCCACACTTCCCATATTACTCATGGAAAAAGCAGGAATCTGCTTCAGATTCTCGGATAGCTTGACATTCTTTACCTTCTGCAAGCTCCAGAAGGCATAGGTATCAAGCCCCGCAACCTCCTCTGGCATTACATAGTTTTCGCCCTCTCTGCCCGGAAGCACCTGATACAAAAAGGACATATCGCCATTATATAATGCACCGTTATAATAAGTCAGATAGAGGTTCTCTTCATCCACCAAAAGCTTACTTAACGAGGTACAATCATTAAAGACACCGGAACCCCACGAGCTGACCTTGCTTCCGATTTCAACGGAAGACAGGGCGGTACAGCCGTTAAAGACTCCCGGTCCAACCTTAACCACGGTCTCCGGCAAGGTAATGTCCTGCAATGCCGTACAGCCGCCAAAGGCGTTATATTCTATCGTTTCCAGATTCTCAGGAAGCTCCACGCTCTGCAGCGTACTGTTCTTTGAAAACGCTCCCTTCCCAATGTCCGTTACATAATCGGGAATACTGACAAAGGTGTCATTTCCAAGGTATGCAGTTAATGTAGAACCATCAATCCTGAAATCCTCTTCTCCCTTTGCAAACACATGATAGCCCATGTATTTTATTCCGCAGGAGCCGGCTAAGGCCCCCGCGGTAAGCACTGCTAAAACAACTGCTGTTTTTTTCTTCATATCAGTACTCCAATCTTAATTATGCTAACTTATAGTTCTTTTTCCTGTCCCCTGTTGTAAAAAGAATAATGGAGAGACAAGCCATACCGATTGCAAGGAACCACTTCGGATGAATCGGATCACCGGTCTTTGGTGTAGCATCCAGAAGCTGTCCTGCAGTCAGATTGTTCGTATCCACATAGATAACATATGGTGAAAAATGTGGTGGAACAAAGGACATACATGCAATACCGTCAATGGTTGTGAATCTTACACTCAAATCGCGAAGCTGTCCGTTTTCAATGGCTGCCGCACGGACATTTCCGCCGTACTGAATCAGTTCATCCGGAATCGGAAGTGTTACGGTTACGTTTAAGCCTGTTGTATCGGTAATCTTATTCTTTCCGGTTACATCATATAATGTGATGTCCATCGGGAAGTAAAGGATTCCATCAAGGCTGCCGTATTTATTTCTCAATGCTTCCTCAGCCTGGGCAACCGCATCAGCGGAGTCGGATACCTTAACTACAAAGTTATCTGCCGCGCCCTCTACCTGCGTTGATGCCACGCCGGTGTTGGAAATACCGTCCTTATTGATGGTGATGTTATCACCGGCAGGTGTTGTAGCTGTTGTATTGGTTACCGTTCCTGTTGTAGTTGTCACAGTCGCATTATTTGTTGTTGTAGTTACTGTTGTGGTCGACTGATTCTTTCTTCTGTTTAATGCTTCTAACTCGGAATCATCCTCTTCGTCATAAGATCTTGTCTTATAGTTGGCTGTTACTGTTACTGCGGAGGCCGGCATAACAAAGCTTGTACTTGCGTCCTCTGCATCTGCAAAGCCAACACTTGTATTGGTACTTGTCCACTTTGAAAATACCTTACTTGCTGATTCTGCTACATAAGCGTTAATCGTTACTACTTCGCCCGGCTTATACTCTCCACTTCCGGAGCCATAGTTAACTGTTACCTTATACTTGCCCTCTGAATCTGTACCGCTTCCGTCTGAAGATCCACCCTGACTACCGCCGGAGGTACTGCCGCCATTGGAATTAACAGTTGTAAAGTTTGCTGTAATCTTTACATCCATATTCTCCATGATGAAAGATGTCTTAGCTGAGTGCACATCGCCTAATAAGTGAGCACAATCAACGGTCTCTGTTGTACCATCTGCATGTTTCTTAGTTCCTACTGCAGTCCAGTACTGGAATACCTTACCATTGCTTTCGTCCGCAACTAAGTAAACCGGCGTACCGCCCATAATCGAATCAAACTTTGTATTTCCATTCATATCCTTACCACCGGAGATTTCCAGTCTATAAGGATTTCCATCAGAAACAACACCGAAGCCGATATCATACTGAGCAACCAGCTTTCTGTTTTCATGTACGTTCTGATATGCATCAGCACCGATAACTATCTTTTCATTTCCATTTTCGTCCGTTGTTCTCCATTCCCAACCAACGAACTTATAACCTGTCTTTTCAGGTGCTTCCGGTGGTGTAACAGAGCCTCCCTCGTTAACACTTAAGGTTGCAACTGTTGTTCCTTCACTGATAAAGGTAATAAAATAACCGATTTCATGGAAGTTCTTTTCCAAACCGTTTTCCTTACAGTAGATATAGATATCACTATCTTCTGTATTCGCATCATCTTTATAGCGATAACCGTAAATCTGTCCGTCATAATTGTCACCAAAGGAATTATTGATTACACAATCGCGGCTGTAAATCCATACATCTGTCTGTGTCTCATCAAAGGCATCCGTACCGATATACTTAACGGTATCCGGTAAGGTTACGGATTTTAATTTGCCGGAAGCTTTGAAACAGTTATCCGGAATCTTGGTAATCTTTGTTGTACTTAAATCAACACCTGTGATTTCCTCACAATATGCAAAGGCCTCTTCTTCCACTTCTCCAACCTTAGCCAGATACTCGTCGTCCTTTCCGCCAATAAATCCGCCGATTACTGCATTGGTTCCTCGTGTTTCCAAACATTCAACGATTTTGTAAGGAGCAGCTTCATTGATTTCTTCCCCTGTGGAGGTTGCCAAGTCCGCTGTGTTTTCATAAATAATTGCATTATCTGAGAAGAAACGGCTGTTTCCTGTAATGCCGGTAAGCTTAGAGCAACCTCTAAACGGTGCTTTACCCATGTCATAAAGCTTATCACCAAGCGATACGCTTAATAAATTTTCACAGCTTCTAAACGCATAATCCGGTAAAATTTTTGCAGAGCCAAGACCTACATCGGTCAAAAGGTCATTACCTGCTGTTACAACTTCTGTATAAGGCTGACCATTCAAAGCACTCTCACCTACGAAAGCAAATTTATTACCGATAAAGCTCTCGCCACTCTTATCATCATAGAAGTAACCGCTGAATAATCCTGCTGTTGCTGTATCCGATGCATATGCCCGCGTCTTACTTGCCGTGTATCCATCCTCTGAATACAATCTGACTACATCATTGTATGAGGTTCCCTTATTAATCTGTCGATTAAGAGTCGTATCTATAATATAAGGGCTTTTTTCAATTCGTTCATAACCTCTGGTTAAATATTCAAAGTTATCTTCATTACTGCTTGGACCGGAATCATTCAAATAGTATTCCTTTGCATCTACCGATTCAACGCCTTCCGGTACCTTAACGGATAATGCACTAAGCACCAGCTGTGTTTCCATATCAGTCAGATTCAAACCTGCATATGCCGAATCTTCTTTCCACCCCTGCTTTACTTCAAACTTATCAATAATACTATAATCATTAATGCCGGTTGCAGTCTTCATCTCGTCTACATATTCCGCATTCATGATATCAATTTCGTTATAATGCGGATAGTCGATTAAGGTACTCTTATCATCCGCATTATTACGAATAACCGTCAAATTGGACGGTGCAGGTGTCTTGTAACAGATATTTCTTCCTGACTGTAAAATCTGATTATCATCATCCATTGCGTATTCAAATGGTGCATAGCCTTCATGAATCTCACCATGGAAGGTAAGATACTTGGAACCTGTTTTAAATGCATTCTTTTCGATGGTTAAGGTTTTCTCCCAACCCTCATTGTTTTTAATTGGGCTTGTAAAATGTACATTTTCCAATGCCGGACAGTTTAAGAAGGCTCCTTCTCCGATAAAGCTTACAGAGTTACCAATGGATACACTTCTTAATTCTGTAGCACCTGCTAATGCACCTGCCTCAATAGTAGAAACTGTTCCATCGGAGATAACCAATTCATAAATCTTATCCTTAATCTCCTCAAAGCAGCCCTTACCTAACGCTGTAATTCGGTATCCGCCAATCTGCTGCGGAACAACAAGCTGTGGAATATCTGTTTTGGAAGTCTTATCTACATTCTTAAATTCACTTAAGGTTGCGGTTTCACCGTCCGGATTTACTACGACGATAGCAAGATACTCGCTATTTTCTCCATAGCTCATCTCGAACTGAACACCGCCATTTTCGTTCATATACTTGTACGGAACATAGTTACTGTTTACGGTCTGAACCGCACCTGCACATTCACGCACCTTAGCCGGTGTTACGCCGTTCTTTTGAAATCCCGGTCCTTCAATACCAAAATTGGTATAGGTAACATCGCTAAATAAAGTCTCGCCATCCTTATCGGTATCAAACTCGGTTCCGTTTGGCAGATTTTCCGCATCAAACCATACACCAGAACAAACACCTTCCTCTTTGTATGCACACTCACCAAAGACTGCTCTTTCCAGTCCGGAACACCCCATCAGAGTGTTATCCGGAATCTTGGTATCCTGCAAAGTAGCAGGGAAGGTTATCTCCCTTAATCCGCTTCTACCGGCAAGAATATAATCATAATATACTTCGCCTGCTTCAAGGATATCCGCTGTAATACCTACAGAAGGAAATGCGCCTTCAATATCAAACACATCATCTGTGGTCGCAATAATCTTTTTCATACCGGTCGGGAATGCAAAGGTTTCCATATTACCACTGCTGCCACCAGGCAATGCAAAAGCTCCCAAACCGATTTTTACATCATATCCTGTTACGTCAGGGAAAAACTTAGTTGCATCCACACCATCACCCAACGAATTACAGTTATAAAATGCAAACGGATAAATGGTTAATGACCATCCTGATAAAATATCGCTTACATAGAAGGACTTTAATCCTGACTTTGCAAAGCAGCCTCGTCCTATTACAGAAAGAGCTCTCGGGAAGGAAACAGTTTCTAATTCCTGGCAATTATAAAAGGCTTCTGCACCTAACATACCTGATTTGGTAGGCTTGGTTTCATTTCCAAACAATACCGTTTGCAGATAGGTACAATTCATAAATGCCTGATTACCGATTACTTTACAATATGCCAAGTCAATACTCTTAAGTCCGTCACATTTGTAGAATGCCTTATCACCTATAAATTCTACCAATGTGGACAATTTTACATTTAATCCCTCTGGAGTCTCTGCAAATGCCTCTTTTCCGATTCCGGTAATCAGGATGCTTCCCATTGTAATATAGCCTTTATCTGAAAGTGTCACTGAGGGTTTAACACCGGTTTTATTCCATACCGGAAGATAGATACTTCTGATTTTATCTTTGTCATCATCCGAGCCAGAAAAATCGTCTATCGTCTTATCTGCATCCAACTTCATAAGCGTAAAGTTTTTTAATTCACAACCTAAATAACCGTAGAATCTTTTGGTAATCGTATCCATAAGGAAGGTTTCCTGTTTATCACTGTCTATACCCACCGGATATGAAATCTTTAAGCTCTTAAAATCTGCATCATTAAATTGGTCTGTGTAGGTCTGTGCCTGTGTTTTCCAGTTAGAGGCAGCCTCATCCGTAACAGTACCATTCTGTTGAGCCGCTTTGATATCTGCATGTAACTGATTTACCTTGCTATTATATCGTTCAATCTCCGTGGTCTTCTCGTTATACTTTACCGTAGCATATTTTGCAAAAATATCCTTATCCTGCATACCAAGTCCGGCGTCCAGACCATTCTTGTAATTATAGGTTTTTGAGACTACATCTTTACTTTCATTATTCCATTCGGAAACCGTAATAGAACTATTTGTGCTTCTTCCATTGTCTTTATAGGTCTGGTTATTCAAATCCACCGTAGCCGGAACCGTAAAGATATAATCTGCTGTTCCATCTGCATTAGTATCCAAGCTATATTCAAAGCTTTCCGAAGCATTCTTGTTAAACTCTACTTCATAGGTTTCTGCCTTAAGAACATTCTCTACGGCTTCCTTATAGCTTGCATTAATGGTAAAAAGTCCGGTAGGCAGCTCCTCTTCACTGATTATTACATCGCCGCCTCTTCCGTCATAACCAACGATAACCCCGGAGCTTGTACCTGTTCTTTTATCCACCAAAAACTGTCTCTGCAGGATAGAACCTTCTACGGATACCGTCTGATAATCTGCAGCAACTGTTATATCCTTTGAATAATACTCTGTTTTCCTAGGATAATCTCCCGCATCAGGTACTTCCGTTTTGTTTAATTCAATATTTTTATTATAAGCTTCATACAAGGTATCCAGATTAATTCCCACTCTGGCAGTCGTCTTTGCCTGCAAGGTTCCCAAATGCTCCACCGGTATAGCCGCTACAATAACTGCCATAATCATAATAATGGCAGCTACCGTTTTCCGGATTGTTCTTGCTAACATCTTATTCTTTCTTCTTCGTTGTTTCTTCGTTGTCTTTGTCATATTGCATCTCCCCATTGATTAATTCACCCTTTTTGCAACCACTACAAACCTTCCTTCTTTTTCCTGATAATCACAGGTTGACAGGGTAAGTAACCTGTCTCCGTAGCTTGCAGTCACTTGCGTGTCATATAGCGACAATGCTTTCATTTCATTCATATAAGAGTTAAACTCTTTTTCCGAACTTGCATTGATAAACTGATAATACTTAAAGGTTATATCCTCCTCCGAATAAACCTTCGACCGGAATACATACATAACCTCGTATGTACCCTTCTCATAAATCGTATCAAACTGTATTTTAGAATGTTCCTTATAATAATCTTCGTCACTGTACTTTTGTAAACTGCCGAACATTTTTCCAGACTGCATGTGATGGCCATACAAAATGATATTGTCGCAACCCTCAATCACATCACACTGGTAATCCATAAAGATACATCCGTTTTTATCCTTTTCCTGATTAAAATTGTGATCTAGGTAATACTCATTATTCACCGTCTGCATTACCGGATAATCTATAACCGTGCCGTCAATCTTAATCCAACCTATCGTTTTCTTATTTTTACTGTATAGCGCAGCATATTCCTCCAAGATTTCTTTTCCTTCTGCGGTGGGTTTTTCAGTTCTATGCACCACCAGTGATGGACTGTCATAGTAACTGCTGTTTCGCAGGGTTACGGTACTCTCTTTCAGTGCCGCAAGCTCTGAAAACTCATTCGCGCTCCTGTTTTCCTCCTGATAGTAGGCTATGAAATATCCGAAGCTCACCACACAGACAATTACACACGCAGCCACCATTAACCTTCGCCTTTTTTCTTTTCTACGAAGTTGCTGCAGGATTTCCTGCTTCATTTCCTTATCAAAATCATTCAGATTGACCGGAGTTTTTTGCGTTTTCTTCTCCTTAACAGGCGTCTTTTTTTGTTCTTTCTTTTTCCTCTCCTCTTCCTTCATTCTTTTATAAAGCTCATAAATGTTATCATCGAACTGCCTGCCGACAATCGATTCAAACCGATACTTCCCCTGTTTCAAGTCCAGGTATATCCGTTCTACATCCTTGGGACGCTCCAGGTTCAGATTCATCAAAATAGAATCTATGAGTTGCTTATCCCGTTTCGCCGCCAAATACTCCTCACGGCTTTGAAAACGTCGCCCATCTATTCTCCACTGTAAATCCGACATCTGCTCCCCCCTCACAACCATTTTAGAACTAAGCTAATGAGATTTGGAT
>CAYLWP010000054.1:0-14967 GCA_964387365.1 uncultured Roseburia sp.
CTTTCAAAGGAGGAATTGGCATAATGGAAAAGAAAGAATATGAATTCGGTCAGACACAGACAAGAGTACGCCGCGGTCCCGGTGGCCCGGGCGGTAGAATGGGCGGCGGTGAAAAGGCAAAGGATTTGGTAGGTACCTGGAAAAAGCTGCTTGGTTATTGTAAAAAATACGCAGCTGCATTTGTAATAGCAATCATTTGTGCAATGATTGGTACGGTATTGCAGCTTCTTGGTCCCGATAAGCTTTCCGATATTGCCATGTACATCGAGCAGGGACTTTTATCGGGTAATATTGATATTGATTCCGTCGTTCGGGTGGCAATTACGCTGGTTTGTTTCTATGCAGCAAGCTGGGTATTGTCCGCAACACAGCATTGGATTATGGCTACCATTACACAGAGAGTATCCAAATCCATGCGTAAGGATATTTCACACAAAATCAACCGTCTGCCTATGTGGTATTATAATCGTAACTCCACAGGTGATGTGCTCTCCCGTGTAACCAATGACGTTGATACCATCGGACAGTCACTCAACCAGAGCGTCGGTAATCTGATATCACAGCTTGTGTTATTCCTGGGCAGTCTGGTTATGATGTTTATCACAAACTGGATTATGGCATTCACTGCCGTAGCTGCAACGCTTTTAGGCTTCATTTTTATGATGGCTATTATGGGAAAGAGCCAGAAGTACTTCGTTCGTCAGCAAAGATGTCTTGGTGCTATCAACGGACATATTGAAGAGATTTATGCCGGACACACTGTTGTAAAGGCATACAACGGGGAAGCGCAGGCAATTAAAACCTTTGATGAACTCAATGCTGATCTGAGAGAAAGCGGATTTAAGGCACACTGCCTTTCCGGTCTGATGATGCCATTTATGACCTTTATCGGTAACTTCGCCTATGTTGCGGTTTGTATCGTTGGCGGTTCCATGGCTTTAAGCGGTACGATTGATTTTTCCGTTATCGTAGCGTTTGTATTGTATGTTCGTTATTTTACACAGCCACTTTCACAGATTGCACAGTCCATGCAGACACTCCAGTCCGCAGCGGCAGCAGGCGAGCGTGTATTTGAATTCCTTGAGGCTGAGGAAATGGAAGACGAAAGCAATAAGACCAAGCGCCTGAAACATGTAAAAGGTTCTGTTGAGTTCGACCAGGTGAAGTTTGGTTATGAGGATTCTGATAAAACAATTATTCATGACTTCTCAGCCGTAGCCCGACCGGGACAGAAGATTGCCATTGTCGGTCCGACAGGTGCAGGTAAGACTACCATGGTAAATCTGCTGATGCGTTTCCATGAAATTCAGGGTGGCGAGATTCGAATAGATGGTGTTCCTACAAAAGATGTTAAGAGAGAGGATGTTCATGACCAGTTTTGTATGGTTTTACAGGATACCTGGCTGTTTGAGGGCACGGTGCGTGAAAATCTTGTCTATTCAACACCAAATGTGTCAGATAAAAAGATTGAGGAAGCCTGCAAGGCGGTTGGCTTACATCATTTCATTAAAACTCTGCCGAAGGGCTATGATACGGTGCTTTCCGATCAGGTTAATCTTTCGCAGGGACAGAAGCAGCAGCTTACCATTGCCCGTGCAATGATTGCAGATAAGCCTATGCTGATTCTGGATGAGGCAACCAGTTCCGTAGATACCAGAACGGAACTGCAGATACAGGATGCGATGGATCAGCTGATGCATGGTCGTACCTCCTTTGTCATCGCTCATCGACTTTCTACAATTAAGAATTCAGACCTGATTCTGGTTATGAAGGACGGAGATATCATTGAAAGCGGTACACATGATGAGTTACTTGCAAAGGGTGGTTTCTATGCCGACCTCTACAACAGTCAGTTTGAACAGGTATCATAAAGGAGGCAGGAAATATGAGATGTAAATACATTACCATAGAACGTGAATATGGCAGCGGTGGAACGAAAATTGCCCGCCGCCTTTCCGAAGAATGCGGAGTTCCCTGCTATGGACAGGAAATATTGGAGGCTGTTTCAAAGAATTTCAAGGTTCCGGTAGAACAGATTCAAAAGTATGAGGAAACGGTGAGCAACAGCTTTTTGTATACAACCTTTATGCTTGGCAGAGCGCATGAAGGTAATGCAGATATGTTGTCACAGGAAGGCCATCTCTTTGTTGCGGAGCAAAAAGAAATCCGGAATCTTGCGGCAGCAGGTTCGGCAATCTTTATCGGACATTGTGCCTCAGAAGCATTAAAGGATAAAAAGGTTATGAAGGTTTTTATCCGCTGCTCCGATGAAGAGGAAAAGAAGAAACGTATTGAAGAGGATTACGGCATTCAGCCGGCAAACGTAGAGAGTACCTGTAAGCGGTTTGACAACAAGAGATCCAGATATTATTATGCCAATACGACACAGAAATGGGAGGACTTACGAAACTATGATATCGTTCTCGATTCTGCAAAGCTTGGCATTGACGAATGTGTAGAGATGCTGAAGGGGTTATTCATGTAATAAATGGTTTAAAACGAAACCGGGCAGACAGGATGCCCGGTTTTTTTATAGATTCTTTGGAATATAGAATAAAAAAATTTTTTCAGGTTGTTCTTTAACATTTCGTAAACATTTTTATATTATAATTGTGGTAGTATGTTTGAAATACAGACATGCTATTCATGTATAGGGGATAAAAGGAAGAGGAGATTGATATGTTTAAGATACTAATCGTAGAAGATGATAAGGACCTGAATCATACAGTATGCACGTTTCTCAACCGGAACGGATATGAAGCAGTGGGCGTATATGAGGCTAACGCGGCATATGATGCAATGTATGGAACTGTTTTTGATTTGATTATTTCAGATATCATGATGCCGGGCATAGATGGCTATGAGTTTGCAAGGACTGTCAGAGAGCTGGATAAGGAGATTCCGATTCTGTTTATGACGGCAAGAGACGACTTTGAGTCAAAGAAAAAAGGCTTTCGCGCGGGAATTGATGATTACATGATTAAGCCGATAGATTTAGAGGAGCTGATTCTTCGTATCGAGGCATTGCTTCGCAGGTCTAAGATTGCAGCAAGCAAAAAGCTTCAGATTGGCAGCCTTTGTCTGGATGCAGAGGAGCACACGGCCTATTTGAAAGAAGAAGAGATTATGCTTACGGTAAGAGAATTTAATCTTTTATATAAGCTGTTGTCTTATCCTAAGAAAACCTTTACCCGCTCGCAGCTGATGGATGAATTCTGGGATGCGGAGTCAGGCTCCGGTTCCCGTGTGGTGGATGTTTATATGACGAAGCTGAGGGACAAGTTTTCGGAGTGTACGGATTTTGAGATTGTTACAGTACATGGCTTAGGATATAAGGCGGTGTTGAAATGAGAAAGTTTTTATTTGCCGGCTGCCGTTTTCTGATTATCTTCGGGCTCGTTGCCTTTGTGGTTACCTGTAATTTCATGCTTTTTCTCAATCTGGCAAATTATGAAGAGGCAACCATCAAAGGGGCAGCAGGCGTTACTTTTCTGAATGTGCTGTTTCTTACGGTATTGTTTTGTGTGATGGATACTGTCCGTCGTACATGGACAGTGACAAGACCGGTACATAAGATTATGGACGGTATGAACTGTATGGTTGCCGGTGATTTTAGTGTCAGAATTCCTTATATTAAGGGAGAGAACAGCTCAAATGAGTTTGATGCCATTATTAAAGGCTTTAATGAAATGGCAGCAGAGCTGTCCGGTGTGGAAACACTGAGAACCGACTTTATCTCCAATGTATCGCATGAGCTGAAAACGCCGCTTTCCGTCATACAGAATTACGCAACCATGCTTCAGGCAACTACACTTTCAGAAGAACAACGGACAGAGTATGCAAAGGCAATTGCTGAGCAGATGCGAAAGCTGTCGCACCTGATTACAAACATTCTGAAGCTGAACCGCCTGGAAAATCAGCAGATTTTTCCTGAGAGGAAGGAATATAATCTAACCGAGCAGCTATGCGAGTGTTTGCTTGGATTTGAGCGTGCATGGGAGGAAAAAGAGCTTGCCATTGAAACAGATATGGAAGAGGATGTATTTGTGTGTCAGGATGCAGAACTCTTAAGTCTTGTCTGGAATAATCTTTTTTCCAATGCCGTGAAGTTCAGTGAGAAAAACGGCAAGGTTATGATAGGACTTAGAAAAGAAGACGATAGGATTGTGGTAGAGATAAGCGACACCGGATGCGGAATCAGTCCAGAGGTTGGCTCGCATATCTTTGAGAAATTCTATCAGGGAGATACCTCGCATGCCACGCAGGGAAATGGACTGGGACTTGCATTGGTAAAGCGTGTCATCGATATTATTGGCGGAGATATTCATGTACAGAGCGTGTTGGGTGAAGGAACTACCTTTACCGTTTGTCTGAAGGGAGATTATTACCATGGATCATAAACAGGAAAAATCATTTGAATATAGCTATTCATCCAAGCAGCAGGATGAAATTGAAGCAATCAGAAAGAAATATATGCCCAAACAGGAGGATAAGCTGCAACAGCTAAAAAAAATGGATAAAAGTGTCGAGACACCGGGGGCTGTGACAGGCCTTATTCTTGGTATTGTTGGAATATTGGTTATGGGAACGGGGATGAGCTGTGTTATGGTATGGACAGATACCCTGTTTGTCGTTGGAATTGTTGTTGGATTGATAGGGACTGTGTTAGTTGCAGCGGCGTATCCAGTATCTAAAATCATTACAAAGAGGAAAAGAGAGAAGCTTGCGCCGATGATTCTGGCACTGAGTGAGGAATTATTAAAGTAAAGAAAGAGGAAATGCGTGGATATCAATTTGCAAAAATGGAAGAGAATCGGTAAGAAATTGCTATTTCCGCCTAAGATTATTATTATTTTATTTGTATTACTTACCATTCCTATGTTAATCTATTCATTGGGAGATGAGCGTGCGAATCCTGTGATTGCCTATGCAAGCTATTTGTTCTCAGCTTATACGTTGACGATATTTGTTGCATGGATGCCTTCGGTGATAAAAAGCATCAAAAAAGGGTTATATGCCAATCGGTACAGTTCACGATACTTATCAGAACCACTGCTTCGGGCTAAGATTTCGCTGTATGCGGGGTTGGGTATTAATGTGCTGTATGCGGGTTTAAAGCTTACGGCAGGAGTTTATTATCAATCCTTTTGGCTTGGTGCAATTGCCATGTATTATATGATACTCAGCCTGATTCGATTCAGTCTGGTAAAGAGAGAGCGTTCTTTGTCAGGCTTTGCGGATAATAAGGAGCGGCGATTATATGAGCTGAAGAGTTATCGCTTTTGCGGTTACTTTATGTTTGTTCTGCATGCAGCAGTGATGGGACTTGTGATACAGATGATATGGCAGAACAGGTCATACAGTTATCCGGGTTTTTTGATATATGCCTTTGCGGCGTATGCCTTCTACTGTCTCGGCATAGCGGTTAAAAATATGATAAAATACAGAAAGTTGGAACATCCCCTGCTGTCTGCTTCGAAGATGCTTTCCTTTGCCTGTGCGCTGACATCGATTCTTGCCCTGCAAACGGCAATGATGACACAGTTCGGTACCGGACAGGAGGACTTTGCAAGGCTTATGAATTTACTTACGGGCAGCGCAGTGTGCATTACTGTGTTTTTTCTGGCCATGCAAATGGTACGAAGAGCAAATCAGGAGATTATGATACTGAAAACACAAGATGAATTATTTTGACATAAAGCAAGGAACTTCTTATAATAGAGAGGACTTAGGAGGAAATAAAATGAATCGATTAGTATTAATGGTTCTTAGAAACTTTTGGAAAGTACCCACAGCGTACGGAAAGCTGTGCTACTATGCAAAGCATACAGACAAATATCCGGAAGAAGTAAAGTACAGACACATTCAGTATATTCTGAAGACTGCGGTTAAGTCCGGAAATATTGATTTGCAGGTATATGGAAAGGAAAATATCCCCAAGCAAGATGGCTTTTTAATGTTTGCCAATCATCAGGGCTTATTTGATATTATTGCAATAGCAGCTACCTGCGATAATCCGTGGGGAGCAGTATTGAAGCAGGAATTGTATCAGTTGCCGTTTATGAAACAGCTGGTGGATTGCTCGAAATCATTTCCGATGGATCGTGACAATATCAAACAGTCCATGGAAGTAATCCTTGCGGTAATCAAGGAATTGAAAAAGGGAAGAAACTATTTGATTTTCCCTGAAGGAACCAGAAGCAAGGAAGGAAATAAAATGCTGGAGTTCCATAGCGGAAGCTTTAAGTGTGCAACCAAAACGAAGTGCCCGATTGTGCCGATTGCCCTAATCGACAGCTACAAGGTACTGGATCAGAAGGGAAGCGACCAGGTGACGGTGCAGCTTCATTACCTGCCGCCTATTACCTGCGAGGAGTATGACGGCATGAATACAACAGAGCTTGCCAACTTGGTACGAAGCAGGATTGAAGAAACGATAAAAAAATATTCGGAATCAGAATAGTACGAAAACGGATGAAACCTTGGGAATGTAAAAATTTCCAAGGTTTTTTCTGTTTTAACAAAACTTTAACATTTCCCGAACATTTCCCAAACAAGTCAGGATTAAGATAAGTTCATCAAATGAAACAAAACAAAAAAGAAAGGATGGAATAGAAATGGAAAAAAGAACGTTTGTGACTTTGGTGATGGGTGTTGTCGGAGGACTATTCTTCTCGATCGGAATGTGCATGTGTCTCATACCGGAATGGGGAAGACTGTTCAATCAGGGTGTTGTGTTAGGTATCATCGGAGCAGTTGAACTGTTAATCACCTGGATTGTAAATCGTAAGATGTCAGGAAAGAAGTCCGCTAAGCCGGATGCAAAGTTAGTTGGAAGGGTCGTTTACGGAATCTTTTCTTCCATGGTGTTTGGCGTAGGTATGGCTCTGGTAATGGCATATGAGATGCTGGTATTGGGAATTATCGTTGGTGTTGTTGGTATCGTATTACTGCTTTGTCTCATCCCTATGTGTATCGGCTTAAAGGACAGCAGCGGGCAGGAAGCCTAATGATAGAAGGTAGAAATAAAAATTGGATTTTAGGAAGGAGAACAGAAAAATGGCAAAGTCAAGTTAGTAGAGGTAAACAAGAAAATCGAGGAAGGTGTTGTAGGAGGCTATAAGAAAATCGAAGAAGGTGTCGTAGGCGGCTACAAGAAGATTGAGGAAGGCGTTGTTGGAAGCTTTCAGAAAATGACAGACAAATTTGTAGATAACTATCTGACCAGGGATGGGGAGTCTGTGGAAGAAGCTAAGGCAAGACTTGCATCAGAACAGAAGGAAAGAGAAGCAAAGGCCTCTGAGCGTTAGCTCAGAGTGCCTTTCTTGATTTCTACCATTCTTTCGTAAAGCTCCGGATGTTCGTCCTTAATGTGTTCGTCGATTTCTTCTCTGTGCTGTCTTAACAGTTCGAGCGCATCCGGACTCAGGTTTTCAATCTTCTGCTCGATTACCTTTCTTCTCTTTTCAATACTTTCTTCAATTTCCCCGATATCGGAATATCCCTGCTCCTCCAGCTCTGTTAAGTGCATTTCCAATCGTTCCAGAAGCTCATCTTCATCAAACAGGCCTAAGCGTGCCGGTAAGACGTCGATTTCTGCTTCCTCAATTGCTTTCACACCATGGCTTTCCGAATGAACAAGCTGTTTGGCCATTTCCAAAGCAAACTGCTCCATTTTTGTTTCCGCGCCTTCTCCGAATGCCCATTCAAACTCTGCCAGTCTTTCGTTTTCCTCAACATACGGATATTCCTCATCCTGAGAGATTCCTTCCAAGGGATACGGCTTTTCAACCCCCGCTGCCCGCAGAGCCAGTGAAATGGTACGACGTACCACACCTTCTTCAATCAGGCTGCCTGCTCCGTAAGCACGTAGCTGATCATTTACCGCCTCTACATGCTCAGTAATATACAAGTGTATTCCCTTCTTTTTTAAATTGCGATTCAGAATCAATAGTCTGTCAGCTGCTGTAATATCAATATTTCCGATTCCTCTGGCATCGACAATAACCTGTCTGGTATCTTCCTTAACGGCAGACTCAATGTCCTGCTGAAAGGTGTTAATATTGGCAAAGAAAAGATTCCCGCTAAAACGATAAATGACGGTGTGCTCAATCGGTTTTGCATCACGATGTCTTTTTAAGGTGTACATTCCCTCATGCCCCGGTATGATTCCGATAAAGGACTTGGGCGGAATCACGGCACGAATAATCACTGCAATAAATGACAGAATCACGCCGAGGATTACGCCGTAAATCGTGCCCAAAACCAGTACTCCCAGAAAAGCCGCAAGGAAAATAAGAAATTCCTGCTTGTCAGACTGCCACGTTTTCCTTGCAATTCCAAACTCGATAATTCCAATCAGTGCAGCAATAACGATTCCTGTCAGCACAGGCACCGGAAGATAAGAAAGCAAATCAGTTCCAAACAGCAAAACGACTACCATCGTAGCGCTCGCAGACACGGACATAACCTGTGATTTACAGCCATACTGGTCTGCAATTCCGGTTCTGGATACACTGCCGTTAATCGGGCAGCAACCAACCAGTGCCCCTGCCATATTTCCGGTCGCATATGCCAGAATTTCCCTGTTGTTATTTACTTTGTAATTATATTTCAAAGCATAATTATTGGTCGCAAGCAGCGTCTGCGCCACAATAACAAGTGCCACCGTAAATGACAAAATGATAATATCCTTTGCATGCTGCATAAACACGGAAAAGCTCGGTGTTACAAGCCTTGGAAGCCCTGCCTCCACCGTCGGCAGAAGCGCCACGCCATATTGGTCAATGTTAAAAATCCAGGTGAGTCCTGCTCCCACAGCCATCAGTATTACGGACATCGGAAACTTTGGAATAATCCTTTTTGCTGCCAAAATAATAATAACCGTCCCAAATCCGAGAACAGCCGACAATGGCTTAAAATGGGTAAACTGCCCGCCGATATGAATGAGTAAGGTAACCAGCTCCCCCGTTCCTGCACTTCCGCCAAAGAGCTTCGGAACCTGCATTAGAATAATCGTACAGCCAATGCCGGAGATAAATCCGCCCATCACCGGAGTCGAGATATAATTAACCAGTCTGCCTGCTCGGACAAAGTAAAACACCACCAGCCAGCAAGCCGTTACGAGCGTAATCACAGGAACAAGTTCCATCGCTTCCTGCGTTCCGGCGGTAATGCCGAAGCCTGCAAGTGCACCGCCTACCAATGCTGCCGGCGTAGCATCCACGCCAAAAACAAATTGTGGTGAGGATGTAAAAAGACTGTATATTAATATCGGAAATATGGAGCCATACAAGCCGTATACAACTGGTAAGCCGGCAACCTGTGCATATCCCATGGAAATAGGAATGGACACAAGTGCAACAATAATTCCCGACAAAATATCTTTTGTCAAGTTGTCTTTTCTGAATTGCTTCATTCACATAGCCCCTTCCCTTTTATGCTACAGTTCCGTCTCGATAGCTGCCTCCTGCTGATTGATTTTTTTGAAAATCTCAGGGTCAAACTTCGGCTTTCTGTCATAGGTATACAGTCCGTTAACCTCTTGCTCAATATCATAAAGCTGTGTGTAACAAAATCCAAAAATACGCGGATTGGACAGGAGACACTCTGTAAGTCCCTTGTATCTTGCAATGAATTCCTCCCTTGTTTTCGGTGCTTCGCCATAGCCCCACGCAGCCTCGTTTGTATTTGCCTCGTCCCACTTGATTCCGCCGTATTCGCTGATAAATACCGGTGTTCCTTCGATATACGTCTGTCTTTGGTCATAATCGTCCTTGAACGCTCCGCCGTTTTTGAAGTCTTCATAGTAGGAAGTAAAGCGTGCAACATCCTGATTATAATTGTGCATATCGAAAATATCGGTTTCCACATGGAACGTACCGCTTGTATCAATACAAGGTCTTGTGTGGTCAAGCTGTTTTGTCATTCTGTAAATCATGCGAACATTATCTTCATGCTGCTTTCTTCCGTCATAATCCCAGGTTTCATTGAACGGACACCATCCGATAATGGCAGGATGATTGAAATCTCTGGCTACGCCCTCAAGCCATTCCTTCATAAATGCATGCAGCGATAACGGGTTCGACATATCCAGTCCCCAGTTTGCATGCTCACCCCATACAAGATAGCCCATTTTGTCACAATGGTATAAGAATCTCGGTTCAAACATTTTTTCATGCAGTCTTGCACCGTTAAAGCCAAGTCCCATCGATATTCGGATATCGTTGATTAAGTCTTCCTCGGTCGGAGCAGTATAGATTCCGTCCATGTAAAAGCCCTGGTCGAGCACCAGTCTTTGGAACAGAGACTTTCCGTTTAGCAGGAAACGATAGCCGTCAAGACGTACTTCTCTTAATCCGGCATAGCTTTTTACCTTATCACAGCAATCTCCGTCTGCAAGGGAAAGCTCCAAATCATACAATCTGCCGCAACCCGCTTCCCAGAGATGGATTTCTGACAGCGCCAAAGCCAGTCTGACATTACCGCTACAGGCCTTTGTTACCGATGTCTGCGCACTTCCGCACAGGCTTCCCTCGTAGTAAGCGCTGACAGAGAGTGTTCCTGTACCCGCAATATCTGCTTCCATATGCAATATGCCATTTTGAATATCCGGATAATATTTTACCTGTTTGATATAATTCTTCGGCATAAATTCCAGCCATACCGTCTGCCAGATGCCGGTTGTTCTTGTATAGTCACAGCCACAGGAATAATACTTTGAACTTTGCTTACCTCTTGGCTGTCGGCTGCTTCGGTTATCATCCTCCGCATAAACAATAATTTCATTCTGCCCGGCCTTAAGGAACTTTGTTACGTCAAAAGAAAATGATACATAGCCGCCTTCGTGTGTGCCAACTTCATTACCGTTGACATAAACAAACGCCTTGTAATCCACAGCCCCAAAATGCAGCAGTACTGTTCCTTTCAGCTGTTCCTCTGACAGTTCTGCAAATCTTCTGTACCAGACAGCAGGAATAAAATCCGTATATCCGATACCGCTCAGCTTACTCTCGGGACAAAAAGGTACTGTTATTTTTTTTGTATACTCACCATTTTTTACAAAATCTCTTTCCTGACCGCTTCTGCCAAAGTCAAATGCAAAGTCCCACTCCCCGTTCAGATTCAGCCAGTTCTCTCTTTCCATTTGCGGAAACGGATGCTCCGGTCTTGGTATGATACTCATGATTCACTCCACCTTCCTTGTATATTATGTTAACCCCATTTTGATATTTATATTATCCTAAAAAATGTTGTCTTTTACAATATAAATTCAAAAAATACTTATCTAAAGCATGACTTTATTACGAACCACCGGTTAATTGTTAAAAAAATGTTAAACTTGGAAATTTACATTGAAAACTATACTTTTCCTCTAAAATCACGTATTATCAGCATCTATTTCACAATTCTTAGCAGAATTTACAATTATACAGTGCATTTTTACTAATTTAACAGAAAAATGTTACATAACAAATTAACAAAAATCATATATTTTTGTTGTATTTATGTAAGATTTGCTGTATGATGATAGCGTTCGTTAGTGTTATTTATGGCGATTTTTTGCTTAACTCGTTGCTTAATTTCTTTACATAAATCAAGCAAAAAAAATTATGGAGGTAAACTAAAATGAAAGGATTCAAGCACAGGATTCTTGCTTCTGCACTGGCTGTTGCAATGATGTTCACATCGGTTCCCCTAACCGGTATCACTGCTCAGGCTGCAGAAAAGGATCAGCTCATTACGGCTGCAGATTATGTTATCACTTCAAAGTCAAGTGGTAAGGTACTCTCCGTAGCGGGCAAATCAAAGGATGCGGGCGCTCAGCTCGTACAAATGACAGCAGACAATTCTGCGTCACAGGTATGGACAGTGGTTGATGGAGGAAACGGTTATTACCAGTTAGTTAACAAGGGCAGTAACTTGGCACTGGACATTCCAAGAGCTTCTAAGGAGGCAGGTGTTGTACCGGAACAGCACGAACAAAGTAACAAAGACAATCAGAAATTCGCTATTACAAAAACAAATGACGGTTATTACCGCATTTCCCCAAAGCTTGTTAGCGATTTCGCTTTAAATGTGTACGGCAATTCCAAGAGCAACAATGCAAAGGTTGTTCAGTGGAAGTATGACGGCGCTGATAATGAAAAGTGGTCCTTCAAGCTTGTAAAGTCTGCTAATCATATTAATGATTATGATAAGGTAGCTCGTCAGGCATATGATGCATGGCTTGATAAATTCTTCTATGTAGATGAAAAAGGCTTCGGAAGATTAAATAATATGAACGGCTTCTGGACAGAAGCAGAGGTTCTTGAAATGTTCGTAGATGCTTATGAGCATTTCGGAGATCAGAAGTACTTAACAGCAGCAGAACAGCTGTATGATGGTCTTATGGACAAGAGAAACGTTAAGTGGACCTGGAACGGATATACAGATGACGTTATGTATATGATCATCGCTACCGTTCGTCTTTATATGGTAAGTCATGACCCAAGACATCTCAACACTGCAAAAGGAAACTTTGACTGGGCATATGGAAGAGCTGTAAAGGAAGACGGTGCTCTGATCTGGTGTATGGATGAGGACAAGCAGTACAAGAACGCGGTTGCAAACTGTCCGGGTATGATTGCTGCCGTACTTATGGGTAAGGCAACAGGCGATACTTCTTATTTTGATAAGGCTGAAAAGATTTGGGATTATACATATCCTAACTTATTTGAGAAGCAGTATCAGAAGTCCGGCGGATATGATGATACAGGTATCCAGGGTATCTTTATCGGATCCAATGCTTTATTATATGAAGTAACCGGAAAAGAAAAGTATAAGCAGATTGGTATCCGTGCGTGTGAAATCGCAAAGTCTATCGGTAAGGGTTCTAACAAGATTCTTAACGGCGAAGGCGTTAAGGGCGGTGACTACAACTCAGTTGCTGCAAAGGGTATCTTAGCTCGTTGGATCGGATACTTTACAGAAGTTTGTCCTGATGTAGATCAGTTTGACTACTGGATGGAGATGAATGCAGATTCTGCATGGTCTAATCGTAACAGTGAAGATATTATGTGGGGTCTCTTTGGAACTCAGACCGAAGAGCATCCTGAATTAAACGAAGAATACTATGAAAGCAAGGATAACGTTCAGAAGAAGAGATATGCTTCTTGGGCATGTTCGGCAGCTGTTTCATGGTTAATCAACTGTACCGGTCGTCCAATCAGAGGAACAGGTGCAGAAAATGCTACCAAGATCGAGGCAGAAAAGGCTAAGATTAGCGGTGGTGCAAAGGTTGTAAATGCTTCCGGATGTTCAAACGGAAAATACGTTGGCGACCTTGGAGTTAACAACGGTTCTGTTCAGTTCACTTTCAAGAGTGATGATAACGGAAAGGCTTTAGTAAGCTTATACTACGCTTCAAAGGAAGCAAGACAGTTCAACGTTACAGTAAATGACAAGAAGTCTTATACTGTTGATGCTCCGGCAACAAGTGCTTGGAACAAAACAGGCGGTCCTGTTGTTTTAACTGTAGATTTCGTAAAGGGAAATAACAAAGTAGTTGTTTCCGGAGTAGATGGAAAGCCTGCTCCAAATCTTGATTATGCAGGTGTTAACCTTCCTGACCGTGTAGAGATGGAAGATGGTCTTCAGGAAGCCGGCGCAAGAGATGCAAATAACGATAGCTGTTCCGGTGGTAAGGATATGCAGTACCTTGGCGGAAGCAATGGTGGTACTGTTAAGTTTACAGTCCTTACAGAAGCTGCAGGAAAGGCTAAGTTAACCTTTACATACGCTACCAGCGGCGCTCGCAAGGTAAATGTATTGGTAAACGGCAAGTCACATCAGCTTGATTGTAAGAATACAGGAAGCTGGGCAAAGTATAATCAGGATCCGCTTACTGTAGATATTAATTTAAACAAAGGCTCTAACATCATTGTATTCACAGGTGTAAATGGTGCAACAGGACCTAACCTTGACTGGTACAAGATTGAATGGCCATACAACACAGCAAAGCAGACCAGCGGAAGCAAGACATTTACTTTCAACGGTAATAAGGCTGTTTACGAAGCAGAAGATGCTGCATTAAAGAACGGTGCACAGGTTGTAGATAAGAATGTTGCTTCCAACGGACAGAAGGTTGGTGACATCGGTGGTGCTGATAATGGTACCTGTACATTTACTATTAACTCTACTGTAGCCGGTAATGCTAACATTGATGTTTACTACTTAACAAATGAGGATCGTGCTTTCTATGTTTCACCTAACGCTAGTCCATTCTTCCGTCTTCCATGTGAAGGAGATGATTGGAACGAAGTACGCAAGACAACTATGTCTGTATACTTAAAGGTTGGTGAGAACACCATTAAGTTTGATAACGGAAGCTCAAAGTATGCTCCTGACCTTGACCGTATCGAGGTTAGCCTTGTAAAGGGTAACCCAACTACCTTCACAGGTACCAAAATGGTATTAGAAGCAGAAAATGCTGCTCTTAAGAATGGTGCAGTTGTTGTAGAAAGAGACTTTGCATCTAATGGTGCTAAGGTTGGCGAACTCGGCGGAACAACAAACAACGGAATCTGTACATTTACTTTCAATTCTACCGTAGCAGGTAAGGCAACTGTAGATGTATACTATATCACCAATGAAAAGCGTTCCTTCTATGTAACAGCAAATGATGGTAATGCAAATGAATTAGTTTGTGAAGGAAACAATTGGGACACAGTTCGTAAAACAACAATTACAGTAAATGTAAATGCAGGAACAAATACTCTCAAGTTTGATAATGGTGCAAAGAGTTTCGCACCTGATTTAGACAAGATTGAAGTAGCTCTTGTACAGTAGGAATACGAAATGATTGTGTGCCTTTGGCACACAGCAAAGGGGCTGTGAAAAAATGAGAAATCATTTTTCACGCTCCTTTTTTTGTCATTTTATCCTGTAGCGCTCAAAAAAAGGGTATAAGCCCCCTTTCCCCATAAA
>CAYLWP010000055.1:0-14763 GCA_964387365.1 uncultured Roseburia sp.
ATCTGCTTTTGTCAGGTGTTTCCGGTATAGGGCTTGGTGTATTGGGCATAGGTATTCCTGATATTGTACTTTTTACGGGATTGATGCTAAAGAGTATCTATGAGATAGCCTTGAATTATGGTTTTGATTACGAAAAAGAGGAAGAAAAGCAGTTTATTCTGTTGTTAATACAAGGTGCAATTTCCTACGGAGATGAGCTTCACATGATTAATGATGAATTAAACTATTTTATAGAGACAGGGCGCTTTACAAGATGTCGAGTGCTTAGTGACAACATTAATGAGGCAGCGGGCGGCTTGTCAAAAGAGCTGTTATATATGAAGTTTTTGCAGGGAATTCCCATTGTCGGAGCAGCAGGCGGAGCCTACGACGTAATCTACATGAAGCAGGTAGTAAAATATGCAGAAATGAAGTACAGACGCAGATTTTATCATAAGCGTATGTGTGAGTAACTGTTCAGCAGAAATACAAAGTTTTTTCGAGATTGGCTCTGAATAGTTACAATAGTTTTAAAGGAATGCAAGGGAAAGAGAAACATGATAAATACAACCTTATGCTATATAGAAAAAGACGATAAGTATTTGATGCTCCATCGGGTAAAAAAGGTCAATGACATGAACCACGACAAATGGATTGGTGTCGGTGGAAAGTTTGAAGCAGGAGAAAGTCCGGAGGACTGCCTGCTGCGTGAAGTAAAGGAAGAGACTGGATTAACATTAACACAATACAGGTTGCGTGGAATTGTGACCTTTGCGTCAAATGACTGGGGCGAGTATATGTATCTTTTTACCGCTACGGAATATGAGGGTGAGCTGCAAGCCTGTGATGAAGGTGAGCTTGTATGGGTTCCGAAGGCGGATATTGAGAAGCTTAATCTCTGGGAGGGAGATAAAGTGTTTTTCCGTTTATTGGATGAGTGCAGGGATTTCTTTTCCTTAAAACTGCGTTATGAGGGGGAAGAAGTGGCAGAAACCGTGGTTACGCGGTACTAGTACAACCGTTGTACTAGCGTGTATTATGCAATCAGGATTTAAGTATTAAGGGGGTAAATATGGAGTTACCGTTTCAGATAGATTTAACAGGTCAGGTTGCCGTTGTAACAGGCGGAAGCGGAGTCATCGGAGGAATGTTTTGCAGGGCACTCGGATTATGTGGTGCGAAGGTCGTTGTTTTGGGAAGAAAGGCAGAGCATGGGATTCCGGTTGTAAATGATATCCTGGCAGAGGGTGGCGAAGCGTTTTTCCTGCCGGCAGATGTTATGGATAAGGAATGTCTTGAGAAGGCAAAACAGGAAATCCTAAGCAAATGGGGGAAGATTAACATTCTTGTTAATTGTGCAGGCGGTGCGGTAAAAAGCGCCCAGATTCCACAGGACCAATATGCTGACTTAGAGGACGGTATGGTCAGCTTTTTCACCGCTGATATAGAGAATATCCGGGAAGAGCTTGATCTGAATCTGTACGGAACAATACTGCCGACACAGATATTCGGCGATGCAATGGTAAATCAGGAAAATGCAAATATCATCAATATTTCCAGTATGGGAGCCTATGGACCATTAACGAGAATCCCGGGTTATTCCGGCGCAAAGGCTGCTATTTCCAACTTTACGGAGTGGGCAGCGAACTATTTTGCAAGGAGCGGAATCCGAGTGAATGCGATTGCACCGGGCTTTTTCCAAACGCCACAGAATCATGCACTGCACTATAATCCGGACGGAACGCCGACACCAAGAAGTGCGAAGATTATTAACAGCACGCCAATGCGAAAGTACGGTGAGCCTGAGGACTTAATCGGAGCATTATTATTTTTGGTAAGTCCGAAGGGCAGCAGCTTTGTAACAGGTGTGGTACTTCCGGTTGATGGCGGATTCCATTGCTACCTGGGCGTATAGTATGAGAAGGTGTTTCGGGCTATAGGTAGAAGCTATAACCAAACATAGCTGAAATGAATATGTGATATTTTAGAGATATGGTTGACAATGGTAAAAAACGGGTATATATTATAAACATAAATCCTATTTAGCAGATAGGAAAACTAGATTAAGAAAAAGGAGTGTAATGCCATGAGAAAGTACAATGTTTCAATGATGATGAATATGTGTTGTAAGAAGGCTATGTGTATGAACATGGTTGGTTTTTGTGTGCATTATGATACCTGATAAATGAGGAGCAGAAAAAATCTTCAGCAGGCGCCATAATGTGGCACCTGCATTTTTTTTGCAGCGATATACATACCTGATAGCACATATGTATGAATAAAAAATAGGGAGTTGTTCATTATGATTGAATTTCAAAATGTAAGTAAGGTTTTTCAAGGGAAGGAAAACAAAGTGAATGCCTTAAAGGATGTAAGCCTGAAAATAGAAAAGGGAGACATCTATGGAATTATCGGATTCTCCGGTGCAGGTAAATCGACCTTGCTTCGAACCATCAACGCATTGGAGAAACCAAGCTCGGGAAGAGTTCTTATCGATGGAGAGGATATCAACCGGCTTTCTCCGGCGGAGCTAAGGAACAAGAGAAAAAGTATCGGAATGATTTTTCAGCAGTTTAATCTGTTGGAAACAAAAACCGTATACGAAAATGTTGCACTTCCGTTAAAGCTGAATAAGGTACCAAAGGAACAGATTAAGAAAAAGGTAGAGGAGATTCTTGAATTTGTAGAGCTTTCAGACAAGAGAGATGTGTATCCTGCAAAGCTTTCCGGTGGTCAGAAGCAGAGAGTCGGAATTGCAAGAGCACTTGCAACAGAGCCATCCATTCTGCTCAGTGATGAAGCGACCAGTGCACTGGATCCGAAGACAACGGCAGCGATATTAAAGCTGCTAAAGAAGATTAATCAGGAATTACATATTACGATTGTACTGATTACCCATGAGATGAACGTGATTCAGAGCATTTGTAACCACGTTGCAGTCATGGAAAACGGTGAAATCGTAGAAAAAGGAGACGTGATTGACGTCTTTGGTGCACCGCAGAAAAATATTACGAAGAATTTCGTTAAGACCGTAATTAATGACAGTGTACCGGAGAAATTGATATCAGGAATTCTGGCAGAGAAAAGAAACTATAAAATCCTACGTCTAAAATTCCTGAGTGCCAATACGACGGAATCCGTACTGGCGAGGGTGAATAAAAAGTTTGATGTAGAAACGAATATTTTGTTTGCTAATATCAGTGAGATACAGGATAAAGTTCTTGGTATTCATATTATTCAGATTTTTGGTAGTCCGGAGGAAATCAGAAAAGCTGAGGAGTATTTTGATTCACAGGATGTCGGGCATATCGAAGTAAGCTTACAGGGGGGTGAGTAAATATGGTAGAAGCAATAGAAACTTTTTTAGGAATTCCATTTGATAAAATAGGAGTTTCCATACAGGAAACCATCTATATGGTAAGCATTTCCCTGATTATCGGTGCGGTATTTGCCTTCATCATTTCCATTCTGCTTGTTTTTTGCAAAAAGGGAGGCTTGTATCAAAATCCGGTGGTATACAATCTGCTTAATATCATCATCAATATTGTTCGAAGTACACCGTTTGTTGTTCTATTAATCGCAGTTATGCCGCTGACAAAGGCTCTGATCGGAACCAGAATCGGTCCGACGGCGGCAATTGTTCCATTGACGATATACATTATTCCGTTTTTGGCACGATTAATGGAGAATTCGCTTCTTGATACCGGAAAAGGAATCATCGAAGCAGCAGAGTCCATGGGAGCAACACCATTACAAATTGTCTTTTACTTTATTTTGCCGGAATCAAAGGGTTCTCTCATTTTATCACTGACAACGGGTATTGTGGGACTGATTGGTTCGAGTGCAATGGCAGGCTACATAGGTGGAGGCGGTATCGGAAGCCTTGTTCTGAACTACGGCTATAACCGCTTCAACTTTGAACTGATGTATGCACTTGTAGTCCTGCTGATTATCGTAACACAGGCAGTACAGTCACTCGGAAGCTATTTTGCTGCAAAAGCAAGAAAAAATAAGTAAACACATTTTATAATCGGAGGGAAAATATTATGAAAAAATTAGGAAAGAGTTTATTCATCACAGCAATCGTAACAGCAACACTTTTAACCGGATGCGGAGCAAAGGAAACGACACAGGCATCAGCAGCAGAAAAGACCAATATCGTCTATGCAAAGGGAGCAGGACCATATTCTGAGCTTTTCGAGGAAGCCATTATTCCTATTCTTGAGAAAAAGGGTTATACCTTTACGGTAACAGAGCTTGACTTGAATCAGGCAGATGCAGCATTAACAAGCGGTGATGCAGACCTATCGGTAGAACAGCACAAGGCGTACATGAACGCATATAATGAGCAGGCAGGAGGTAATCTTGTAGCACTTTCCAAGATTCCTACCGTTCCGGCTTCCGTATTCTCTGAGAAGCACAGCTCTATTGATGAGATCGGAAATGACATGGTTATCGCCATTCCACAGGATGCGGGCAATCAGGCAAGAGCCTTTGTTATGCTGCAGGACCTTGGCTGGATTACCTTAAAGGAGGGCACTGACTATGCAACAGCCGCTGCGGAGGACGTAGAAGAGAATCCATATAATCTTACCTTCCATGAGTTACAGACCACTTATATTGCAACAAGCTTAAGTGACTTTGACTATGGTGTAATTACCGGAAGTATTGTATATAACGCAGGAATCGACCCTTCCACCGCATTATTCAACGAGAACCTGACAGAGAATTTCTGGTTACAGGTTGTTGTAAATGACGCTAACAAGGACACCAAGTGGGCAAAGGATATCGTAGCGGCATATCAGTCAGAGGAATTTCTGACCTGGATTAAGGAAAACAACGGATCAAAATACAATGAGCTCTGGTCTATTCCGGAATATGAATAAGAGGAGGAAAGAACATGGATGCAGTAGAACAGAAAATTATTGAGATTATTGATGAACACCATGATGAGATTATTGCATTTGCAAGAGATATTTATACGCACGCGGAGTTAGGCTATAAGGAATTCAATACTTCTAAGAAGTTTGTGGAATTCAGCAAAAAGCTGGGATTACAGGTACAGGAAGGGCTTGCTGTTACAGGTGCAAAGGCGTATCTGAATCCTGATAAGAAGGATAATGTAAGCCTTGCCCTAATCGGAGAGCTGGATGCGCTGCGTATACCGAATCATAAATTTGCAAATCCGGAGACACAGGCAGCTCATAGCTGCGGACATCATACACAGCTTGCAGGTATTATCGGTGCGGCAATTGCGCTTTCCGCACCGGAGGTTGCAGGCAGTCTTGACGGACAGGTGGTGTTTTTCGCAGTTCCGGCAGAGGAATACGGAGAAATTGAGTTTAAAAATCAGCTCAAGGAAGAGGGAAAGATTAAATACGGCGGAGGAAAGTGCGAATTGATTCGTATTGGTGCCTTTGATGATATTGACCTTAACATTGCTCATCACAGTACAAACGGAAATAATATTTCCTTTAGCCAAGGCTCTAACAATGGCTTTGTCAGCAAGGTGATTAAGTATTATGGCAGGGCAGCTCATGCGGCAGGAAGTCCGGAAAAGGGAATTAATGCAGTGAATGCGGCTTCCCTTGGACTTTCCGCACTGGCATACCACAGAGAAACCTTCAAGGATTCCGATCATGTAAGAATTCATCCGATTATTACCAAGGGTGGAAATCTGGTCAATGTCGTACCGGATGAGGTTGTGATTGAAACCCTGGTACGTGCTTCGAATAACGAGGCAATTGTTGATGCGGCGAATAAGACAGACAGAGCATTTTTTGCAGGCGGCGCAGCACTTGGAGCAACCGTTGAGATTGAAACCATGCCGGGTTATCTTCCAACCATCGCACAGGAGCCAAATGAAGCACTTGTAGAGGCAGCAAAGCTTGCGTCCGGCGGACATTATGAGGTTGTCGTGAATGACAATAAGAATGACGTAAGCGGCGGCTCTACGGATGTAGGTGACGTACAGCATATTCAGCCTGTTTACACCTTTAACACAGGTGGTATTGACGGCAACTTCCATAGTGCAGAGTTTGAGGTGGCGGATGAAGAGCTTGCCTATATTCAGACAGCAAAGATATTTGCTCTTGGCGCATACCGTTTCTTAAAAGACGGTGCAAAGGAAGCAAAGAAGATAGTAGCAGACTACCAGCCAAAGTATACGAAAGAGGAATACGTTTCATTCATGGATTCCCTGATTAAGAAGGAAACAAGATAAGCGATGGAATCAGTCCGAAAACAAGGAAAGCATCTTTGAGTAATAAGTAAAACTTAAAGATGCTTTTTTGCTATAGTTTCTTCCTATAACCAAACATAAAAAATGCAAATAAGCAACCTTACTGACATTTCTTGACAGTTGTGCTGCAGAGGTTTATATTTACAAAAAGACAAATCCTATAGAAATAATAGGAATTAGAAATGGGGAGAATGAGATGAGAAAAATAGTAAAGAGTGCAACAGAGTTAATCGGACAAACACCAATATTAGAAGCAGACCGTTATGCAGCATATGCCAATGCAACACAGGTAACTATACTTGCAAAGCTGGAATATTTTAATCCGGCAGGTTCTGTTAAGGACAGAATTGCAAGAACGATGATTGAGGATGCGGAGAATAAAGGATTATTAAAGCCGGGAGCAACCATTATAGAACCAACAAGCGGAAATACGGGAATTGGTCTTGCATCAGTAGCAGTAGCAAAGGGTTATAAAGCAATCATAGTACTTCCGGATTCCATGAGCGTGGAAAGAAGAAATCTGTTACAGGCCTACGGCGCCGAGCTGGTATTGACAGACGGTACCAAGGGTATGAAGGCTGCAATTGATAAGGCGGAGGAATTGAAGGAAAGCATTCCGGATTCCGTTATTTTAGGACAGTTTACCAATCCTGCAAATCCGGCAATACATAGAGCAACAACAGGACCTGAGATATGGGAACAGACAGAGGGCAAGGTAGATATCTTTGTAGCAGGTGTCGGAACAGGCGGAACCATAACAGGAGTTGGTGAATATCTCAAGGCACAGAATCCGGACATAAAAATAGTAGCTGTAGAACCGGCAGCCAGCCCATTACTATCAAAGGGAACTCCGGGAGCTCACAAGATTCAGGGAATCGGACCTGGATTTGTATCCGACATACTAAATACAAAGATTTATGATGAAGTCATTACGGTTGAAAATGAAGAGGCCTTTGCTGAAGGAAGGGCATTTGCCGTAACGGAGGGTATTTTGGTTGGTATTTCGTCTGGGGCGGCCTTAAAGGCAACTGCAATTCTTGCAGGCAGACCGGAGAATAAAGGAAAAACCATTGTAACGTTATTACCTGACTCAGGCGACAGATACTTTTCAACACCATTATTTAAGAATAATTAGTAAGAGAGATTATCTGCAAACAATTAGAAAGAAGGGAAATGTGATGAATACATACGAGAAACTGAAAAGATTGGATTTAATGAAAGAGATTCTGCCGTGTGTGTCGCTTTTGTCAGCTTTACTGTTACAGGTGATCTTACCGGACTCAACGGAACATCCGGAGGCTGATGCCCCATATTTTACCTATGCATTGCTCATTGGACTGACAGTCTGGGGTATTACATTCGTGATTTCTTTTTTCAATAAGAATGTACGGAAGAAACTGGTTTCAAAGGATATTTTATCGCAGGAGCAGTATTACTTCTTAATTTGATTAATTTGGTAACGGTTAAGTCTGCATTACTTCCGGTTTTGTACTTCCCGTCCTTAGACAGAGTATTTGGTGTATTTGTGACAGACAGCCAGCTGATTGTAAAGTGTCTGTTACACTCAGCAAGACTCTTACTGAGTGGATATTTTGCCGGAGCGATTGCAGGAATCATTTGTGGTATCGCAATTGGCTTCAGTAAAACAGTGAACTACTGGTTAATGCCGATTGTACGTGTCATGGAACCGATTCCGTCAACGTCATGGATTCCGCTCGTGCTGGTTATTTTTCCGTCAGCTGTATCGGCAAGCTCCTTCCTGATAGCAATTGCTGTATGGTTCCCGACCACCATTATGACCAGCAGCGGTATCAGCAATGTACAGAATACCTACTTCGAGGTTTCTCAGACACTGGGTGCAGGAAAGTGGGCACAGATTTTCCAGGTTGGTGTGCCGGCAGCTATGCCACACATGTTTGCAACACTGATGTCAGGCTGCTGTGATGCGGGCAATCAGCTGATTGCGATTGACCCGGAATCTGACTTTATCGTTAAGGTATGGCTCGAACAGGAAGGAAAGTCGGCTCTTCAGAACGGAGAGGTGATTGTAGGAAACGCGCTGGGAAAAAAGGAAGGTGAAATCACCCGTTACTATAACCGTGAGTTTCGCATCAAGGCAGTATTGGAAGAAACCGGTATGGGATATGATAACAGTGTCTTTATTACCTATCAGGATGCGTATGCAATTGCAGCAGAATCCATGTATGCAGCAGCACTTCCGTTTTCGCCTGACGAGGACAGGGTATCAAGTATTCTGATTAAGTTAGAAGACGGATATACGATATCAGAGGTAAAGGAAAATATAAGCATAGCATACGGAAAAGATGAAATATCAGTATATTCCTCCGGAGAACTGACAGGAGTGCTGACTAAGCAGTTCCAGGCTTATCAGATTTACGGAACATGGTTTGAGTGGATTTTTGTAATCATGGCAGCTATCAGTATCTTTGCCGTATATATCATTAATATCAGTCAGAGATATCGGGAATTTGCCTGCATGTCATCGATAGGGTTTACGTTCAGGCAAATCATCACCATGCTGTTGGAGGAGCTGGCGGTTAATGTGCTTCTGGCAGGAATTGCAGGCAGTGTGGTAACGGGAGTATTTTTTACATTATTCAGACTTGCCATCCGCAATCTGGTGTCTGTTCCGTTTATCCTTCCGAATATCGGCACATGTCTGGCGATAGGATTCTACGTTATATTTTTGAATGTGGTAGTCAGCATGATTGCCTATCTGTATGCGATACTGAGGTTGAGAAATACAGAACTGGCCTCGCTTGTGAAGGAGGAGAACTGATGCAGCTTGAGCTTAGGCATGTGAAAAAAGATTTTGTATCAAAAAGAGGGCGTCATTACAAGTGTATTGAAGATATGAATCTTGTGATTCAATCCGGTGAGCTTCATTTATTTTACGGGGCATCGGGAAATGGTAAGACCACTCTTCTCAATATTATGACAGGAATGCTTCGTCCGTCAGACGGGCAGGTTTTACTGGACGGAAAGGAAATACAGAACCTGAAGGAGCACGAGCTTGCCCTGCTTCGACGGGAAAGATTCGGCTATGCGATGCAGAATGCATCACTCCTTGGTTCGCTTACCGTTTATGAAAATATCTCTTTGCCGCTGACCTTTTTTACAAAGGGCAATCCTGACAGAGTAGAGGAGCAGCTGAAAAAAGCAGGCCTGTGGAGAGTAAAGGATTCCTATCCTTCCGAGCTCTCCGGCGGAGAATATCGCAGATGTACCATTTTACGGGCGCTGATTACGGAACCGGATTTTTTGTTTGCGGATGAGCCGACGTCCAATCTGGATGATCAAAATGCAGAGATTATTATAGATATGCTGAATGAGTTACAGAAACAGGGAACTGCAGTTGTTGTTGCAACACATGATAAAAGATTCATGGAGGGTGACCGGAAGAAAGAATTGCCAATCGTCCATAAAATTGGATTTGCTTCAGCTACTTAATGTGGTAAGATATAGTGGATGAGGCGGTATAGCCGTAAAGGAAAGGGTGGCAGTAAATGACTCTACAACAGCTAAGATATGCAATTGCAATCGCAGATCATAAGTCAATGAATAAGGCAGCGGCTGAATTGTTTGTAACACAGCCCAGTCTTTCAAATATGATAAAGGAACTTGAGAATGAAATTCATATTGAAATCTTTGAGCGCTCCAATCGTGGAATTATAACAACGCCTGATGGAGAAGAATTTTTAGGCTACGCACGACAAATGCTCGACCACTACCGACTGATTGAGGAACGATATATCGAACAAAGAACATCCAAGAAGAAGTTCAGTGTATCGATGCAGCACTACACATTTGCAGTGGAAGCCTTTATTGAAATGGCTAAGAAGTTCGGTATGGACGAATACGAATTCGCTATTCATGAGACAAAAACAAGAGAAGTAATCGAGAATGTCAGAACGAATAAAAGCGAAGTCGGAATTATCTATAAGAATGAATTTAACAGTAAATTCATGGATAAAATCCTGCGTGAAAACGATTTGGAATTCATCCCCTTGTTTGACTGTAAGATTTATGTGTATATGAGCAAGGGAAATCCGCTTGCAACAAAAGACATAGTCAGCTTTGAGGATTTGCAGCAATATCCCTGCCTGTCCTTTGAACAGGGAGATAACAATGCCTTTTATCTGGCAGAGGAAGTGTTAAGTACCAATGAGTATAAGCAGACTATCAAGGCGGATGACAGAGCGACTCTCTTGAATCTTATGGTAGGTTTAAACGGATATACCCTGTGTTCAGGAATTATCTGCGAGGAACTAAACGGCGATGACTACGCGGCAGTACCGCTGGATACAGAGGAAATCATGACTATTGGTTATATCAAGCATAAAAAGATGCCGTTCAGCATATTAGGAGAACAGTACATTACAGAAGTTAAGAAATATAGTGAAAAGATATTATAGTCTGACTATAAGAAAGCCTTTGAATACCTTGTGATTCCAAGGCTTTTTATTCGTTAAAAAAGTTCCGGAAGGTGGTAAGCGTTAAGGTATCTGCTATAAGAACAGACTATAACCGATTATAAGGAAGATTAAGAATAGGAAACCCGTAAACTATATTGACAAATAGGGAATTGGAGTGTATACTTCTAATTACACTAAACCTAGCAAGATAGTAGGAAATGGAAAATAAAACGGAGGTAATAAATATGAGTAAAGTATTAGAAAGTTCATTAGAATTAGTTGGAGGAACACCATTATTAAAGGTCAGCCGTTATGCAGCAAAGGCAGATGCGACAAAGGCAACCATTCTTGCGAAGCTGGAGTACCTGAATCCGGCAGGTTCCGTAAAGGACAGAATCGCATTGGCAATGATTGAGGATGCAGAAAAGAAAGGATTATTACAGCCGGGAGCAACCATTATCGAGCCTACCAGCGGTAATACGGGAATCGGTCTTGCGGCAGTAGCAGCGGCAAAGGGCTACAAAGCAATTCTCACACTTCCGGATACCATGAGTGTAGAGAGAAGAAATCTCTTACATGCCTATGGCGCAGAATTAGTTTTAACAGAAGGTGCAAAGGGCATGAAGGGAGCTATTGCAAAGGCAGAGGAATTAAAGGAATCTATCCCGGGCTCTATTATTTTAGGACAGTTTGTAAATCCTGCAAACCCTGCAGTACATAGAGCAACAACAGGTCCTGAAATCTGGGATCAGACAGAAGGTAAGGTAGACATCTTCGTAGCAGGTGTTGGTACAGGCGGAACCATCACAGGTGTTGGTGAATACTTAAAGGAAAAGAATCCTGATGTAAAGATTGTTGCAGTAGAACCTGCAACCAGCCCTGTATTATCAAAGGGAACACCCGGAGCTCATAAGATTCAGGGAATCGGTGCAGGCTTCGTACCGGATGTATTAAATATTAAGGTTTATGACGAAGTAATTGCAATTGAGAATGAAGATGCATTTGCAGAAGGAAAAGCATTTGCAGTAAGCGAAGGTATTCTTGTTGGTATCTCTTCAGGAGCCGCACTAAAGGCTGCAGCAATTCTTGCAAACAGACCGGAAAATGCAGGAAAGACAATTGTTGTATTATTACCTGATTCAGGAGACAGATATCTTTCAACACCATTATTTAGCAATAATTAGTGATAGTTAATGATATAGTGAGGGATTGATGATGGGAGATAGGAAGGAAGATAACTATCTTGAAATCATAAAAGACTTTGTTGAAGAGATAAAGTTTGGAACCATATCCATTGTTGTTCAAGATGGGAAAGTAATCCAGATAGAAAAAAGTGAGAAATATAGAATAAAAAACTGACTGGAAAACCAGAGGTTTTGTAAAATGTGAATTTTACAGGACCTCTGGGTTTTTTTGCGCAAAAACAAGAGGAAAATGTTGAATGGGAGTAAATACATATAAAGAATTACAACAATCTCATCCATGTTTCGGTGGACATAAAAATAATGTAGGGCGTATACATCTGCCGGTAAGTCCGGGGTGTAATATTGCATGTAAGTTCTGCGACCGGACAATCAACGATGTAGAAGAACGTCCCGGTGTAACATCAAAGGTATTGAAGCCGGAGGAGAGTATCGGGATATTGGAAAAAGCCTTAGAGCTTTGTCCTGAGATAACCGTTGCCGGAATAGCAGAACCGGGAGATACCTTGGCTACAGATTATGCATTGAATACATTTCGATTAATAAAGGAAAAGTTTACCATATTTGAATCTGATATATTTGAATCCGTTTATCATGTGGAGAAATCCCCCTGTTATTTATGTGCCAGAATGAGAAGAGGGTATTTGTATCGATATGCAAAAGAATTGGGATGCAACAAAATTGCACTGGGGCACCATTATGATGATGTTATTGAGACAATCCTCATGGGAATGTTATATGGCGCACAGATACAGACCATGATGCCAAAGCTCCATAGTACCAATTTTGAAGGTATGGAATTGATTCGGCCGCTTTATCTAATCAGGGAAGAGGATATCAAGGCATGGAGAGATTATAACGATTTGCATTTTATTCAGTGTGCCTGTAAGTTTACAGATACTTGTACAACCTGCAATAATGAAGAAAATCGTTCCAAGCGTGTGGAGATAAAAGAACTGATTAGCAAATTGAAAGAGACGAATCCCTTTGTAGAAGGAAATATTTTTAAAAGTGTGGAAAATGTAAATCTGGATACCGTTGTTGCATATAAGCAAAATGGTGAAAGACATCATTTTCTGGATGAGTATGACGAATAGAAAAGCATGCATGGGCTATAGGATTTTCCTATAGCCCATAATATTTTTTATATATTTCCAGTTTTCCTACCGAAATGATATACTTTAAACATACTTGAACGGGATGCTGTAGCCCGCTGGAATGGGCAAGGGTCTGCAAAACCTAGATTGTTGGTTCGAGTCCAACCAGTATCGTTTCATTCATTTATGAATAAAAGATTTTGAGAGAAAAGTCGGAAAGGCAGGTCATATATTATGGGATATCGTATTGAAACAAAATGTTTACATCTTGAGGAGGATGATTATCGATGTGATAAAACGGGTGCAATCAGTTTCCCGATTTATCAGACAGCAACCTTTGCTCATGCAGGAATAGGAGGAAGCACAGGTTATGATTACAGCCGTTTGCAGAATCCGACCAGAGAGCATCTGGAGAAGATAGTTGCAGAGCTGGAAAAGGGCGTAGATGCCGTAGCGTTTTCAAGTGGAATGGCTGCCATTTCTGCATTAATGGAAATCTTTAATCCGGGAGACCATCTGATTGTAGATGAGGATTTGTACGGAGGAAGTGTTCGTCTTTTTAACAATATCAGTAAAAAGAACGGAATCAGCATTACGGCTGTAAATTTAAGTAAAGAGAACGCAGAGGACTATATTACAGAGCAGACAAAGGCAATTTATGTAGAAACACCGACCAATCCGATGATGAACGTGACAGATTTAGCGGCACTGTCACAGATAACCAAAAAACATAATTTATTACTAATTGTAGACAATACCTTCCTGTCCCCTTATCTGCAGAATCCGATTGATTTCGGGGCAGATGTGGTAATTCACAGTGGAACAAAGTACCTTGGAGGACATAATGATACTCTTTCAGGCTTTATTGTTTCCGCTTCCGCAGAAATTGCTGAGAAGATTCGTTTTATTATCAAAACAACAGGAGCAGGTCTGTCTCCGTTTGACAGCTGGCTGATTTTAAGAGGAATCAAGACACTTGCGATTCGTATGGAGAAGGCACAGGCTAATGCGGGAAGGCTGGTAGAATGGCTGTTACGCAATCCCAAGGTTACAAGAGTAATCTATCCCGGCATACCGACACATCCGGGACATGAGATTATGAAGAAGCAGAGCAGAGGCTTTGGTGCAATGCTAACCTTTGAGGTAGATTCCTATGAAACAGTGGAGAAGATTCTGGGAAGTGTCAAGCTGATTGCTTATGCAGAGAGCCTCGGCGGAACAGAAACATTGATTACCTATCCATTAACACAGACACATGCAGATGTACCTGCTGACCTTTTGGCGAAAAACGGAATTACCAATCGTGTTTTAAGATTATCCGTGGGAATCGAGGATGCGGAGGACTTAATCAACGATTTGGCACAGGCATTTGGAGAGGAGTAACAAATGAGCGAGAGACATCTTGATTTTGATACAGTGATAGACAGAAAAAATACAAAAAGTCTCAAATATGACTTTGCCGTAAGGAGAGGAAAGCCGGCAGATGTGCTTCCGCTTTGGGTTGCAGATATGGATTTTAAGGTATCCTCTTATATTACCGATGCGTTAGAGGCAATGGCGCAGCATGGAATCTTTGGCTACAGCGAGTCAGAGGATAGCTATTTTGAGGCTGTAAAGGGCTGGCTACAGCGCCGCCACAATTGGGAGGTTCAGGAGAATTGGCTGACTAAAACTCCCGGAATTGTATTTGCACTTGCGATGGCAGTTCGTGCCTATACAGAGGCGGGAGACAGTGTATTGATTCAGCAACCGGTTGATATTGTCAATATTGGTTTACACTTTTTTCTCAAGAATGTTCGACCTTATGC
>CAYLWP010000056.1:0-14703 GCA_964387365.1 uncultured Roseburia sp.
CCATTTTTCGGAACGCGAAAAACTCCAATGCCCTCAACAGGCTAAAGCCCATACAAAGAAAAGCAGCCTGTTTCATGACTTTTGTCATATAACAGGCTGTTTTCTCAATGCTCCAACATGTCTTCTATAAATATCCCATACCCTTTTTGCGGGTTATCAACGAGAACATGTGTTACCGCTCCAATAATCTTTCCATCCTTGATGATACAGGCTCCGCTCATGCCCTGTACGATACCGCCGGTTAATTCAAGCAGGCGTTCGTCCGTTACCTCAAAGGAAATCTGTCTGTTCTTATTCTCTTCATTATAAGAAAGCCTTGTCAGCTCAATATCATACAAATCGGTTGTACCCTTTACATTACAGTAAATCTGCGCCGATCCTGTGGTTATCTCATGCTTCAGAGCTACCGGCAACGGTTCTGTGTCAATTTCTCCCTTCATAAACCCTTCTGTCACTACGCCGTAAATGCCCTCACTGGTATTCTGAGTAATCACTCCCGTTACCTTATCCGGCTCATATTCGATGATTCCGGTCAGTTCTCCCGGTATTCCGCTCTCTCCCTTTTGTATGGCAACAATCCGGGTTTCATATAGCAGGCCTGTTCCCAGTGTTAAGAGCTCGCCCGTATCCATATCATTAATTCCATGCCCCAGCGCACCAAATTGATTATTCTGGTCCAGATAGGTCATCGTACCGATTCCCTGTGCACTGTCTCTCAGCCACGCGCCCATTTTATAAACGCCCTGCTCATCCTGCATGGGCGTAATCTTTACCTGAATGACCTCGTCCTTTCTCGTTACCTGAAAGACAATATCCCTGCCGTGGCTTCGCTCTACATATTCTTTAATCTGCGTTTTTCCGACTATGGCGTTTCCGTCCATTGCAGTCAGATAATCGCCCTCCTGCAGCTTGTACATAGAGGGCGATGCCTTTTCTCCCGACACACTTTTGAACTCACCCGTATCAATCACCAGAACTCCCTGTGTTTTTACATAGATTCCAATCGGTTCGCCAATTGGAGTAAGCCGCGTATCCTTAATAACTTCTATATCTATGTTTTTCAACGGCAACACGCCGAAAAGCCGAAGCTCCATCTCATATGAATCTTCCCGCTCCCCTGCAATAAGGGTAACCGGCTGATTCAGTGCAAAAACCTGTGTGGAATCGGTAAAAATCGTACCGGATGCCGGAATCCCAAAATTAATTTCCTCACTGGTTCCTGCCTTGATTCGTATCGTATCCGGGATACTCTGTCTGCAATAGCTGTAAGCAGCCCAACAAAACATCCCTATGGCAAATCCAAGAAAAACATATAGAAAAACGCGATATTTATGAATTTTTTTCTCTGCTTTATTCATATATCATGCTCCATTCCGCTACATCTTGTTTCTGTACAATCAGTAGTATATGGATATTTCAAAAAAATACTGCTCTATTTCCGTGTAAAAATAATTTTCCATATTTGTATTATTTTTATTGTTGTCGTTCACTTTTTATGTTAATATAATAATGTTCAGAATATTATTCTTGGAACGCGTGTGTAAGGGGAGAAAAAATATGTATCATGATTCTGTTACAGGATTACCGACGAGGGAATCCTTTCTTGAGTTTGCAGAAAAAATGTGGAAGGCTTCCAAGCCCGACCGTTTTGCTATTCTATCTGTCAATATTGGTTCCTTTCGTGGTGTAAATCAGCACTATGGCTATATCCAGGGAGATGTTTTACTTTCTCTTTTTGCGCAAAAGCTTGTGCGCAATAACTCCTATGTGTTATCCGCCTGTCGCGAAAAGGCTGACATTTTCCTGCTTTTATTAGATATGAACGAAGTCCGGCTGTCAGAGGCAAAAAACTTGATCTCCGACATCTTTGCCGGATTTGTAGAGCAAATATCTCTATTATATAGAGATACTCCGCTTTCTTTTCAGATTGGTGTATGCCTGTTATCTGCCGGTATTCACTCCATCTTAGAGGGAGTCGAGCATGCTGTTTTTGCAAGGAAGTCTCTTGAGCCGTCCATGCCGGAGCATTTTGGTACCAATATCGCTTTTTATCAGGAATCTCTGCTTGGCAGCAATCAATGCGAGAACCGTATCCTTCCGCTCTTTGAGGATATCATGACTGCGAATCATCTGATTCTGTATCTGCAGCCAAAGTTTGATCTGGATAACAATTCCACCATCGGTGCAGAAGCGCTGGTACGAATTATGGATAATAACGGTAAGCTTCTAAAGCCGGG
This sequence comes from uncultured Roseburia sp., assembly GCA_964387365.1. Classification (GTDB taxonomy): domain Bacteria; phylum Bacillota; class Clostridia; order Lachnospirales; family Lachnospiraceae; genus COE1. The sequence continues at coordinate 2,238 of CAYLWP010000056.1, forward strand.
CGTCTTTCTTCCGGTACTGGAAAAATACGGACTTGCCTACGAGCTGGACCTTCTTGTTATGGAAAGCATTCTGAAACTGATTAACCGCTGGCGCAGTATCAATATGGAGCCAATCCCTGTCAGTATTAATCTGTCCGAGAAGGATTTTTCCAATCCGTCCTTTATGCAGATATTTGATGAGCTGAATGATAAATACACTGACGCAATGCAATATTTGGAATTCGAGATTTCAGAAAGCAGTCTTTCCCATAATCCGGACTATATGCTGGAAGCCATTCAGGCAATCCATGCATATGATTGTAAGATTTGCCTCGATGGCTTCGGAAAGGAAATTCTTTCCATCAATACCCTTGGAATTCCTCCCGTCGATACCGTAAAGTTCGACCGGAGCGTTCTGAGCACAAGTATGTGCAACGAACAAAATGTATATGTATTAAAAAAGCTTGCTGAAATGTTTGAGGACTGTAATATTCCCGTTATCTGCGAAGGAATCGAAATTATTCAGGAGGAACACTTCATCAGACAATGCGGTATTCACTATGTACAGGGATATTATTATGGCAGACCTGTGCCACTGGATTTATTTGAGAAAAAATATATGATATATGAATATAGTTTCCGACAGAATATATGGTAGTCAGGAAAGCCGGTGCACACGCATGCACCGACTTTCTTCTTTTTTACTTTATCTTGCCTGTCTCAGCTCCTGTTTTTTCGCCACCGCTGTTTCACGCAATTCACTGGCATTATTTCTTACTGCATCAGTGATTTCCTCACCACCTAATAAACGTGCAAGCTCTTTGACCACTTCCGTCTCTGCAAGAGTCGTGATTCCCGTAACGGTCTGATTATCAACTGCCTGCTTGGCAATCCGGTAATGTTGGTCTGCCATTGCTGCAATCTGCGGAAGATGCGTAATACAGATAATCTGATGACCTGCTGATAAAACGCCCAGCTTCTCTGATACCTTCCACGCGGTTTTTCCGCTGATACCGGTGTCGATTTCATCAAATATCATGGTCGGTATCTTATCCCTTGATGCCAGTACTGTTTTAATTGCCAGCATAATTCTTGATAGTTCACCGCCGCTTGCCACGTTTTCAAGGCTCTTTAACGGTTCGCCCGGATTGGTGGATATCATAAATTCCACATCATCAAAGCCGTTTGCTGCATACTCGTCCTTCTGTCTTACCTGAATCTCGAACTGCACTTCTAGGAAATTGAGATCGGTTAATGCCTGTATCATATCTGTTGAAAGCTTTTTTGCTTCCTTTTTGCGGATATCGGAGGCCTTTATACAAAGCTTTTGCAATTCCTTCTCTGCCGCCTCGAGCTTCTTTTCCAGCTCAAGCTTATACGCATCTGCGTTACGCAGCTTCTCGATTTTTTCCTCTGTTTCCTTTTGGTATGCCAAAACCTTTTCTATGGTTCCGCCATACTTCAGCTTTAAATGATTCAATACATTCAGACGTTCTTCGGTATCTGCAAATACCTGTCCGTCAAATTCCATATCCGATAAATATTCCGCGATATTTCTGTTAAAATCACTCAACAGGTTGTCTATGTTTGCAAGCTCCTGTGCAAGCTCTGACGCCTGTGCATCATAGCCCTCTATCGCATGCAGCTCTCTTACTGCTCTTCCCACTGCATCTGCTGCCGTCTGCTCGTCGCTAAAGCCTGTCAGGCGATAAGCCAGTGAGGCTGCCTCTACAATCTGTCTGCTGTTGGACATTCTTCGATAGGAGGCTTCCAGTTCATCATCCTCGCCCGGCACCGGATGGGCGTCATCGATTTCCTGATACTCGAACTCTGCAAGAGAGAGTTCCTTGGCCTTCACTCCTTCGTCCACACTTAAGGAAGAAATCTCATTTTTCAGCTCCGTATAAGTATGATATACACTTTTCAGCTCATTCTTTACCGCAAGCAGCTCATCTCCCGAAAAGGAATCAAGAATTGATAAATGATTTTTCTTATAAAGTAATGACTGATGCTCATGCTGTCCATGAATATCAATCAGCAGCTCTGACAATTCCTTCAGTTGCTTGGTTGTGGCTGTCTCACCACAGATTTTACATATGCTTCTGTTCGGCTGAATCTTTCGCTGTATGATAATAATTCCGTCCTCTTCAACCGGAATCTCAAGCCTTCTTATCATCGTAAGAAGCTCCTCATCCGTCACCTGGAATACCAGCTCCACAAGTGCATACTCCGCGCCGGTACGAATCATATCCTTGTCCGCTCTTGCTCCCAGAGCAAGATTAATAGAGCCGATAATAATAGACTTACCGGCTCCTGTTTCTCCGCTTAAAATATTCAGTCCTTCTTTGAAATTGACCTCTGTCTCTTTAATCAGGGCGAGGTTCTTCACATGCAAATTAATCAGCATAACCCTTCTCCTTATGTATCTCCCCAGCCAAATTCCTGCACGAATTCTATTAATCAATACATATAAGATTATAGTGACTGTACACTCTGTTATCCTTCCAGAATCTCATTAATCTTTTCCATGACGACTCTGGTATCATCTACTGACTTTACTGCTGCCATGATGGTATCGTCTCCGGCAATACAGCCTACAATTTCAGGAAACTTCATCGCATCCACAGCTACTGCCACTGCCATTGCCATTCCCTGTACGGTTTTGATAACGAGAATGTTCTGTGCCATTCCCATCGACACGAATCCATCTCTCAACACACGAATATATTTATCTCCTAAATGACTGTCATCGTTTCTCAGTATAATGTATTTCTGTTTTCCGCTACCGGTAGCAATCTTTGACAGCTTCAATTCCCTGATATCTCTGGAAACGGTTGCCTGCGTTACGTCAAAGCCTTCCTCACGAAGATACGCTGCAAGCTCCTCCTGTGTTTCAATATCATATCGGTTAATCAAATCAACTACCACTTCATGTCTCTGTCTCTTCATCCAAATACCATACCTTTCACGCGTTTACAATCAGTAAATCCGCATCTTTTTCTGTAGCGTTTCCAAAAAGCTTACTTCACTAAGCTTAATAATCTTCGTTACCTGATCTGAACGAATAATTCTTATCCTGTCACCCTCATTCAAATTCACCGGATGTCTTCCGTCAAAGCTTGCATTTACCTCCTGCTTCTCGCCCGGTTTGTACTCTGCAATCTCAATATCAATGACGTCTTCCGCCGAAAGAATAATAGTTCTGTTATTGGCAAGCGTATGTGAACATACCGGTGTCATCATAATCAGTCTTGCGCGTGGCTCCACAATAGGACCGCCTGCAGAAAGATTATACGCCGTAGAGCCGGTAGGCGTGGAAATAATCATACCATCCGCACTATATGTACTAAGTAACTGACCATTGACATAGATTCTGAAATTAATAACGTGTAATGCACCCATTCGTGTAATTACAATGTCATTCAATGCCGGCAACGGCTCCATAGTGCATCCGCCAATATAAGGAATCCCGTTTAACATCATCCGGCTTTCCACTTCATACCTGTCCTTTATCAGAGCATCAAGTGCCGATGTAATCTGATCCCTTTCCACCTCTGCCAGATAGCCGAGTGTACCAAGGTTCACGCCAATCATAGGAATATTCATTTCCTGATATTCACCGGCAGCTCTAAGCATTGTACCATCTCCGCCAAGCACGATAATGGCCTCAACGCTGTCATCCGCGTCATCCTTACAGATACAGCCCTTTTGTTCCAGATACTCTTTGATACGGGCTGTCATGCTTCCGTCTTTATCTTTCAACTGATTTGTATAAATATGAAATGTTTTCATCTATGCTCCCCAGTCCTGTTCTTATTCACCATACTCGTACCTATTTTATCATATAATAGCCTTAAACATCCAGTGTTTTATGCGCATTTTCTACAGTCAGCTGAATCAGCTCTGCGTACTTTTCATGCGCCGGCACCTCATCCGCAATCGGCTGTGGCGCCTTATAAATATGCAAAAGATATTCAATATTTCCTTCCGGTCCGCGAATCGGTGAAAATTCCAGATTTCTGATTTCAAAGCCAATGCTTACCGCATAATCCATCACACTTTCAATGACTTCCTTATGTACCGAAGGTTCTCTGACAACGCCTTTTTTACCGACCTTTTCCTTGCCTGCTTCAAACTGCGGCTTAATCAGACATACCATCTGCGCCTCAGGCTTCAGAAGCTTATATGCCGGACCTAATATCTTGGTTAAAGAGATAAAAGATACATCAACGGACGCAAAGTCCAGATCATCCTGAATATCATCTCTTACCATATAACGGAAGTTTGTTTTTTCCATGCAGACCACACGCTCATCGTTCCTAAGCTTCCAGGCAAGCTGACCGTGTCCGACATCTACGGAGTATACCTTTACGGCACCGTTTTGCAGCATACAATCGGTGAAGCCGCCTGTGGAGGCTCCGATATCCATGCATATTTTATTCTCAAGGGAAATATCAAAATGATTCATCGCTTTCTCAAGCTTAAGGCCGCCTCTGCTCACATATCGCAGCGTATTGCCCCTTACCTCAAGCTGTACCTTTGTTTCGTCAAACATGGCACCGGCTTTATCTTCCTTCTGGTCATTCACATAGACGCAGCCGGACATGATAACAGCCTTTGCCTTTTCTCTGGATTCTGCCAGTCCCTGTCTGACCAGAAGTACATCCAAACGTTCTTTCATGTGCTCTTCCCCTTCCTATCTTAACAATGCTTCGATTCTCTTCTGAATCGTTTCCGCATCAATTCCTACTTCTTTTCTTAAAATATCAACATTTCCATGCTCGACATACTCATCAGGAAGTGTAATGTTCAGCAGTAATGGCTTGCTTATTTTCGTATCAAGATAATCTCTTACCTTTTCTCCAAAGCCGCCGCTTGCCACATTTTCCTCCAGTGTTACCACAATCGAGTGATTCCTGCAGGCTTCGTCCAGGATATCCGTATCGATTGGCTTAACAAAACGAGCATTGATGATACTGCAATGGTAGCCTTTTTCCTTTAACGACTCTCTTACCACCTCCGCAGTTTTTACCATGCTGCCTACGGCAACAAGCACAATATCTCTTTCCTGATAAATCCATTCTGCCTTGCCAAAGCTGATTGGTGTTCTCCACTCCTTGAGTCCGTCGTAGGCTTCTCCTCTCGGATAGCGAATCGCAATCGGTCCCTCAAACTCAACGGCAAACTTCAACATATCGGAAAGCTCCCATTTATTCTTCGGTGCCAGGATGTGCATATTCGGTATCGAGGAAAGATATGACAAATCAAAAATACCCTGATGGGTTTCGCCGTCACTTCCTACCAGTCCGGCCCTGTCTATGGCAAAAACAACCGGAAGATTCTGAATACAGACATCATGCAGTATCTGGTCATAGGCTCTCTGCAGGAAGGAGGAATAAATAGCCACTACCGGCTTGAGTCCTCCTGCCGCAAGACCTGCTGCAAAGGTAACGGCATGCTCCTCTGCAATTCCTACGTCAAAAAATCTGTCCGGATACATATTCCTGAAACGCTTTAAGCCTGTTCCGTCCGGCATCGCAGCGGTAATCGCAACAAGCTTCTCATTTCTGTCGCCAAGCTTACACATAACAGTTGAAAATACATCTGTATAATGTGACTTTTCCTTTTTGTGTAAAGGAAGTCCTGTCTGTATATCAAAGGGTTCTGCGCCATGAAATCTTGCCGGATGCTTTTCTGCCGGTAAAAAGCCCTTCCCCTTCTGTGTCATAACATGAACAAGAACAGCAGACTTACATCTTTTTGCTTCCTTGAACACACGAATCATAGCCTGAATATTATGTCCGTCTACCGGTCCCAAATAGGTTAAGCCCATATCCTCAAAAAACATGCCCGGAATCACCAGCTGCTTTACGGAGCTCTTAGCTCTGCGGATACTTTCAACAATGGGGTCACCTATTCTGGTATCCTTCAGGGAATTATAGATGCCCTCCTTGATATCCAGATATTTATCCGCCGTTCTGATGTTATTAAGATACTTTGATACACCACCGACATTTTCCGAAATAGACATATTATTATCGTTCAATACAATAATGAAGTTACTCTTACTGCGGGAAGCATTATTCATCGCTTCATACGCCATACCGCCTGTCAGGGAACCGTCACCGATTACCGACACAATGGTGTGCTCCTGATGCATGATGTCTCTTGCCTTAACAAGTCCAAGCCCTGCGGATATGGAAGTTGAGCTGTGACCGGTATCAAAGCTGTCACAGTCGCTTTCCTTTCTCTTAGGAAAGCCGCTCATACCACCGTACTTTCTCAGGGATTCAAATCCGGACCTTCTTCCGGTAAGCAGCTTATGCGTATAGGACTGATGTCCGACATCCCAGATAATCTTATCTTTAGGCAGATCAAGACTTAAATGCAGTGCCATGGTCAGCTCTACTGCGCCGAGGTTAGAACCCAGGTGACCACCGGTAACACTGATTTTTTCAATCAGAAATTCCCTGATTTCTTCCGCAAGCGCATCCCATTTTTCAGGCGCTACCTTTTTTATATCATTTTCTTTCTCTATTGTTTCTAAAATCATTAGATTGGCTCCTTTGCATACTACGCGTATCAACCTATTTGATTCGTGTAATCAGACTCTTTATCAGTTCCATCAGAAACTCATTCTCTAATCCCAGAGAGGCAAGCAGCTCGATTGCATGTGCTGACATCTCTTTCTGTTCAAGACTCGCTTTCTCAATTCCCTCTAACGTTACATATGTTGTTTTATTGTTCTTTTCATCGCTTCCGACAGGCTTTCCCAAGGTTTCAAGTGTACCTGTTACATCAAGAATATCGTCCTGTATCTGGAATGCCACACCGATATCGTAAGCGGCTCTCTCTACGATCCTGACCTGCTCATCGGCAGCACCTGCAAGAATCGCTCCTATCATCATGGACGCCTGAATCAGCGCAGCTGTTTTATGCTCATGAATAAAAAGAAGGTGCTCCTTTGTTACCTTATCGCCGATATTTTCAGCCTCTATATCCGCAGTCTGTCCGCCGATCATGCCATAGATACCGGCTTTTCTTGCAAGTACGCTAAGTGCTTCGGCGGCTCTTGTCTTATCCGCATCTGTTTCAAATACCTTAAGTGCTGTCTCAAAGGCAAAGTTCAGCAAGCCGTCGCCCGCAAGAATTGCCATGCCTTCGCCGTATACTACATGCGTTGTTTTCCTGCCTCTTCGGTATTCATCATTATCCATTGCCGGGAGATCATCATGCACAAGAGAATAGGTATGTATCATCTCTATCGCTGCCATAAACGGTTCAATCTCTGCTCCGCTACCGCCAAAAAGCTTATAGGTTTCCTGCATCAGCATCGGACGAAGTCTCTTTCCGCCTGCAGTTACACTGTAATTCATTGCCTCTATTACCTTTTTCTGCCAGCCTTCCTCCTTAGGAAGATATCCAGCAAGAAGCGCCTCTATTGCTTCCGTTCTTTTTGTCATTTCTTCCTTAAAATTCATCCAGTTCACCATTTTCACTCAGCTTCAGAACTTCCTTCTCAACCTTATCAATCTTCTCATTGCATATCTGAATCAGCTTCATGCCTTCCCGATATATTTTAAATGAATCCTCTAAGGATATATCCTCCTGTTCGAGCTTTGCTATGGATTCCTCTAATTTTTCAAATGTCTGCTCAAGCGTCATTTCCTTCGCCATCGTATACAGCCTCCTGTTTCGTTTCCTTTACTTCCGCAAGAATCGTTCCGTTTTTTACATAGATTTGCAGCATGTCCTTTTCCCTGACCTGCGTTACGTCATGAATGACACTGCCCTCTGTGCTCTCCACAAAGGCATATCCCTGACTTAGCTTATCCAGAGGCGATAACCCCTTCATGCGCGCGGCTAAAAGAGCAAGCTCATGCTTTTTCTGTGTCAGCCTTCTCTTCATGAGTTCTTCCAGCCTGCCCTCCAGATCCATGCTGAGAGTCCTTTTTTCCTGTATCCTGCCAAAAGGACTCAGGTACTTCAGATGAAGCTTATAGGCAGAAAGCACATTCTGCTTTCTTTTTATCTGATTCTCCATGTGATGTGTGAGTGCTGCGCGATAGCCCTCTATCTTCTCCATCAGCTGACGGTAGTCGAAAACTGCAAGCTCTGCTGCCGCTGACGGTGTCGGCGCTCGCAAATCAGATACATAGTCAATAATCGTTGTATCTGTTTCATGTCCTACCGCCGAAATAATCGGAACCTGACAGTCAAATACTGCCTGTGCCACAATTCGCTCATTAAATGCCCACAGGTCTTCAATGGAACCGCCGCCTCGTCCTACAATCATCGCATCTACGCCAAGCCGTTCGAGCGCACGGATTCCGTTTACAATGCTTTGTGCTGCCTGCTCTCCCTGCACAATGGCGGGATATAGGATAATCTGAATATAAGGATTACGTCTGGTTGCAATATTAATGATATCCTGAACAGCCGCTCCCTTTGGCGCTGTTACTACGCCCAGCGTCCTGATATACTTGGGAATCGGCTGTTTGTATTCCTCGGCAAACATGCCCATTTCCTCCAGCTCACGCTTCAGCCTTTCGTACTTCTCATAGAGATGCCCTACGCCATCGAGCACAATCTGCTTTGCATATAACTGATACTTTCCGTCTCTTTCGTATACGTCAACGTTACCGCCAACCACTACCATCTGGCCTTCCTCCATTTTGAAAGAAAGGCCGGCACGATTGCCGGCAAACATGACACACGCTATTGTTCCTTTATCATCCTTGAGAGTAAAATAAATATGACCGGAAGAGTGGTACTTACAGTTACTCACCTCTCCCTTGACAAATACAGACCGCAGCAGATAATCCTGCGTAAACATGTTTTTAATGTAAGAATTGACCTGTGCGACCGTATATACATTCTGCATTGTTTTCCCTCTGTCTCTTATAGTCTACACGAACTTGGCAAGGATGCCGTTAACAAAGCCTGAGGACTCTTCCTGTCCGAACTTCTTGGCAATTTCAACTGCCTCATTAATGGCAACACCGGTCGGAACTTCCTCATCATACATAATCTCATAAACAGCAAGTCTGATAATGCTTAAGTCAACCTTACTCATTCTTTCGGTTGTCCAGCCCTTTGCTCTTTTATTAATCAGTTCATCGATTTCGTCGAGTTTTTCCAGTATCTTATTACTCTTTGCAGAAATATAATCTGCATCCTTTTCCTCTATTTCAAGCTCATAATCTTCAAAGAAAAGCTTTTCCTGCTCTGCCATTTCTTCCTTGTCGTTAAATTCTACTCTGAAAATGAATTTGAAAATTTGTTCTCTAAGCTCTCGTCTGCTCATTTTGTCTTTCCTCTGTTTCGGGTTATTTTATCTTTTTTCAGACATGTTGATACCAACAATTCTGATATTAACATCTGCTACCTCAAGTCCTGTCATTGTTTCAATGGCGTTTTTAACCTTTTCCTGTACCTTACCACAAGTTTCCGGAATATGAAAGCCATATTCAAGACTAACAGCAAGCTCTACGGAAACTGTTTTCTCAATAATGTCTACCTTTACGCCCTTGGTCTGCTTCTTCACGCCTACCTTGCCCATGAACTCGTTTGTAATATTACCAACCATGGCACTTACACCGTCAACCTCTGTTGCTGCAAGTCCGGCAATCATAGCTACAACATCATTGGCAATCTTAACCGTTCCGATTCCCTCGCCATTATCATATGCAAAACCGCTTTTTTCCATTTCTTTGTCCATGACTCAAACCTCCCGTTTTATTACAAGTTAGTTATATATTCATATCCATCGTTCGTTGTTATATATGATTATAACAAAATGGCTGAAATTTGCCTAGTATATCGTTCAAAAATCAACCCGCCATTCACACGGGGTCATTTTTCATTCTTCCTATAACCAGAAACTGATGGTTCGCTGCTTGCGGTTGTCCGTATAGGCAATGGTGGTTCCCTTATCCTTCAGGTAACCAAATACTTCCTGGTCATCAATCAGCTTCTTTCTTACCGTCTCGAACACCTTATCATCACTGCATCGAAACATAACATATCCGGACTTTTTCGCATATGCCTGTTCAAATATTGTCTTAAGCTTGTCCTTACTGTACTCCTTCAGGTACAAGCCTTCTCTGACATAATAATTATCCTTGTATGCTACACATTCCGGAAGCTTCATGGTATTATCCGGTATATGTGTTATATACAAATCTTCCGTTGTGACCAGAAAATAGTCATAATTAATCGGCGGCACTTCTCCTGCGTGAGAGGCTGTTTCCTCTTCAAAGGTATAGGAAGCATCTCCCCAGGTTGCATCTACATAGTAGTATGCCCCGTTTACCCGCACTAAATTCCATGCATGTCCTTCCTGTCCCGTATATCCGGTGACCACGGTCGAAACCATGCCTGCCTTCTGCATCAGATACTGCAATGCCTTTGCATATCCCTGACAAACAGAACGTTTATCCACGAAAACCGAGCAGATATTCTGGTTATTCGGTGCGTCCTGATCGTATTCTGTTTTTTCTATAATATAATCATACAAGTACTTTACCTTCGTATATTCATCCTTCGTTGACGGCATACCTGCAAGACAGGCTTTGACATAGTCATTAATCGCCTTACGATTTTCCTTCTCCTCTTCCTCTGTCATGGAATAGGTTCCGAAAAAGGAAATGCTGGTAACAGTATCTCCGACCGTATATTTCGTATACTGATATCCGTCTACATAGAAAAGCTCCGGATGATCGTTCATCACACAGGTAAATACTTTTTTCAGCGTATCCGGTATCATAGTGGAAACTGTGATACTCTCCGCCCGCTCTCTTAAGGCGCCTAATATCTCCCGATATACGATTCTCTCTTCACCATTCAAAGTATAGTACGCGTAATAGGACACCTTTTTTTTGTCTGCTTCCTCGGAAGTTTCTTCTGTCTGTTTCCTATCCTGCTGTGTAGTTTCACTGCTCCGCTCAACGGCATTTTCCTCCTCGGTTAATACCTCCGTCGTAGCGGGCTCCGGTGTAAGTGCAAGCTCACTGCTGCACCCTGCCAGTCCTAAAAGCATACATAACAGGAAAGAACAAATCGGAGTTTTTCGAAAAACAGTTTTATATCTCATCTATTTATCCACGTCCAAATTCTGAAAGGATTAATCCTTTGTTTCTGTCTAACGTCATGCCAATGCTCCATTGGTTAATAAACAGAAGCAGCGGATTACCCTTCAGGTCCTTAATCTTCTTCATATCAGAGGTTCCTGTCAGCTTAGCCAGGTCAATCTCATCCTTATTCTCAATCCAGCGGATATGCTCATAAGGCAACGGCTCCAGCTTGATTTCCACGTTGTATTCATTCTCCAGACGGTACTTCAATACGTCGAACTGCAGGACACCTACTACGCCGACGATAATCTCCTCCATACCGGTATTGAACTCCTGGAATATCTGAATTGCACCCTCCTGTGCAATCTGATTTACCCCCTTGATAAACTGCTTTCTCTTCATGGTATCCATCTGTCTTACTCGTGCAAAATGCTCCGGCGCGAAGGTTGGAATACCTTCATAACAGATGTTATCTTTTGGTGTACATACCGTATCTCCGATAGAAAAGATACCCGGATCAAATACACCGATGATGTCTCCCGCATAAGCCTCGCTCAAAATCTTTCGCTCATCCGCCATAATCTGCTGTGGCTGGGAAAGTCTCATATTTTTGCCGCCCTGGACATGCTTTACTTCCTTGGAAGCATCAAACTTACCGGAACAGATTCTCATAAATGCGATTCTGTCACGATGAGCCTTATTCATATTGGCCTGAATCTTAAATACAAACGCTGAAAACTCATTTTCAACCGGGTCCACTGTATCTCCCTGTGAGATTCGCGGAAGCGGTGTTGTTGCCATCTTTAAGAAATTCCGCAGAAAAATTTCTACGCCAAAGTTAGTAAGCGCAGAACCGAAAAACACCGGTGTAAGCTTTCCGCGTCTTACCTCCTCAATATCAAACTCTGCACTTGCCCCGTCCAAAAGATCTATTTCGTCACGAAGTGTTCCCAAGGCTTCCTCTCCGATTGCCTCTAAAAGAGCCGCGTCATCATCCATGGAGATAATGGTAGTTTCTCCTTCCTTGGTTCCCTTTTCGGTATCAGAGAAGGTCAGTACATGATTCTCATGTCTGTCATAAACACCCTTAAAACGTTTTCCGGAACCGATTGGCCAGTTCACAGGACAGGTCGCAATACCAAGCTCCTTCTCAATCTCATCAAGCAGCTCGAAAGTATCGTTCGCATCTCTATCCATCTTGTTAATAAAGGTAAAGATAGGGATTCCTCTCATACCACAGACCTTGAACAGCTTTCTTGTCTGTGCCTCGACACCCTTAGAAGCATCGATTACCATGACTGCTGAATCTGCAGCCATCAGTGTTCGATAGGTATCCTCCGAGAAGTCCTGATGTCCCGGTGTATCAAGGATATTAATACAATAACCATCGTAATTAAATTGTAATACAGAGG
>CAYLWP010000057.1:0-14369 GCA_964387365.1 uncultured Roseburia sp.
ATGAGCCCTTATAGGGCGTGAACAAACCACCGGCTAAGCCGGTGGTTCTGATTATAAGGGGAGCTTGAGAATAAAGCGGCTTCCCTTGCCTAATTCACTTTCACAGGTTACTGTTCCGTTATGATGTTCCATTACAGACTGAACAATCGACAGACCAAACCCACTGCTGGCGTTGGCATCGGGAGTTCTGGACTGCTGAACCATGTAGGAACGTTCAAATATCTTCGTCAGATGTTCCTTGGAAATGCCAATTCCCCGATCCTCGATATAGATAATAAAATCATTTTCTTCAAGGTATGCACCGAGAGTGATATGTGCGGACTCTTTAGAGTACTTCAAGGCATTCGTAAACAGATTATCGAGTACGCGTTGCATTAAGGCAGGGTCCACCGTAAGAGTAAGCTGCAGGTCATCAGGAAGCGAAAGCGTCAGCTCGGCATCCTCGAATCTGGGATCAGCTTCGCACATATAGAAATAATCCTCCAGGAGGAAACGCATATCAACCTCTTCCTTGCGTACCTTATTATTGGAAGAGTCCAGAGAAGAGAGCAGGAAGATATCATTAATCAGATGCTCCATATGTAAGATGCGCTTCTGCATGATATTCAGTGTTTCGACGGCTTCCTCTTGAGACAGCTCCTTCTGTGAAAGCATATATTCGATGGAATTTGCCAAGGCAGTAACAGGTGCACGTAAATCGTGAGAAATATTGGCATAGAACTCCAGGCGCTGCTGTTCCTGAGCACGAAGCTGTTCATTTGCAGCCTGAAGCTTTAGATTGACATCATAAAGTGCGCGTGAAAGCTCTTCAACCGACAGTTCGGGTATTTCGAATTGGTTTTTTGCTTTTGCCATAGGTGATTACTCCTTACTGCGTTACAAATTGATATCCCTGAGACCATACGGTTTCAATAAAACGGGAAAGCCCCGGATAACCGTCGAGCTTCTTGCGGAGGCGGCTTGCAGTAACCATGATGGTCTTGCGGTCTGATTCCAGATAGCTGTTCCAGATAGCGTTGCCAATCTCTTCAAAGGTAAAGACACGGTTCGGTGAAGAGGCTAACAGGTATAGCAGATCATATTCCTTATTGCTTAAGGGAAGCTCTTCCTCGTTATAATAAGCCTTATGCTTATTTAAATCGAGACGTAGCGGCGGATATTCCAATATACTGGAGGTCTCTGCAGCAGTTACCTGAGAGTAACGACGAATCAGAACCTGGATACGAACCTCCAGCTCGCGCAGGCTGTAAGGCTTCACCATATAGTCGTCAGCACCAAGTAACAGACCCTGAATCTTATCAGCCTCAGCATCCTTACCGGTCAGGAAGATAATAGGTGCAGAGCAGAGCTTTTTTATCTTAGGACATGCCTGAAAGCCATCCATACCCGGCATCATGACATCCATAACAATACAGTCCGGCGTAAAGTCTTTCAGCAGGGTCAGAGCACCCTGTGCAGTGGTGACAGCCTTGACATCATAGTTCAATTGTTTAAAAAACTTGGAATTAATTGTCAGAACCTCTTTATCATCATCAATCAACAGAAGCTTCGGCATATGGGATTCCTCCTTTACAATCTTCAAAATACTTCCGATGCATTTTATCACATGAAAAAAGAACCCGTATACTCGGGTTCTTTTTATTATATCATATTGTGTAATTAACTTAAAGTTCTTTTCTTTAAGTTAACAAAGAGTGCGCCTAAGACAGCAAGGAGACCTGTTGCTCCAACAGCGCCTGCAGCAGCAGTGCTGTCACCTGTCTTTGGAACAGCGTCAACCAATGGTGCAGCTTCGTCTTCGATTATAACCGGAACATCAGCTAAAGGTACTGTTTCATCAATGATATTTGTTGCTTCCGGTGTAGCGGAAGGAGAAGAGCTGTTTGAAGATGAGGAGCTGCCTGAAGAAGCTTCCTCGTCGTCATCATCTGAGCCGGGATTAGAGATGTTCTCTAACTGCTTCTGAATATTCGCTGCATTCTCCACTGCCTTGGTAGCAATGTCACAATCAACCTTTGCTTCAGCAAGATTAGCTTCGGCTTCCTTTAACTTCTTCTCGATAGCAGCAAAGTTAGCGTCTGTTGTAGCCTTGCTAGCAAGGTAGCTTTCGTATTCAGCCTTAATCTCATTATACTTAGCTAATGCATCTGCATAGCGCGCATCTGCATCTGTTAACTTGGACTGAGCGTCAGTTACTAAGGCGTCAACCTCAGCGGCTAAGTCAGTAGCTGAATCAGTAGCATAGTCAAATCTGTTCTCATAGCTGTCAGTTAATCCGTCCGGATGAGTCTGATCTAATGGCTTTCTGTACTCTTCAAGAATCGCTTTTGTACTCTGATAAATTGCTTCTAAGGCAGCCTTCTGGAAATCTGCGTTAGAGCCAAGATAAGTATCATCTAATGCTGTCTCGATATCAGTGAGCATATTCTCTAATCCCTTGATCAGCTCTGACTCAGCATTTTCAATGGAAGAGAGTGCATCCTGAGCGGAGTCAACGCCCTGCTTGCAAGCATCAACAATCTGCTTAGAAAGCTCAATATCCTCGATATCTACGAAGGTACCTGCATCTAATGCTTCCTTGGAACCATTCATTGCAGTTTCAAAGCCGGTAACCATGTTATTCTCAGCAGTCTTGATATCCTCAATCTTGCCGTTAGCGATACCAACAGCCTTGTCTGTAGAAGCGGTTAACTGACCGGCTTCCTTAATTTCCTTGTCTGCGTTAGATATATCAATATTTCCTAAATCGGTCAATCCATCGGACATTTCATCCTTGTTCATAGTAAGACCGGATAAGTTGGCTAATTCTTCCTCTGTATAGGTAGGAGTTGATACGTTTCCGTTTTCATCCGTATATTCATATAAAGCAAGACCATACTTTGCGGCATAAGCATTGTATCTCTTAATCTGATCCTCTAAAACAGCCTTAGCGGAATCATATGCCTTTTTTGCCTCTGCCTCAGCTTCCTTAGCAGTTTCTACAGCCTTATCAATTGTTTCCTTTGCAGAAGCAACATCAGAACCGGAAGTGATATTATTCAATGCTTCCTTTGCTTCATCGGCAGCAGCAGTAGCCTTATCAGCCTGCTTCTGGGTATAGTCCTCAACCTTAACCTGAGCCTTGTTGCCATATTCATCTTCTTCATTAACTAAAATGTCTCCGTCAGGAGTAATGGTTTCAACAAAGTCATCTGTATTGCCTTCTACGGACTCAACGATTTCTTCGTCATTGTTGAGAAGCTCGTCTGTAATCTCTTCATACTGATCAAGGTTGGAATCGATATTATCTGCCAGTTCCTTAGCCGCATCCATAGTATCCTCAGCATCCTTGGCAGCGTCAACAGCTTCGCCTACCTCTTTATCAAGAGCTTCCGCTACATCCTCAGCAACAGCAGTATGAGCCTCATCGATTACATCATATGCATCATATTCCTCGGTTGGTTCGGTTTCCTGCTTCTTGCCAATCGCCTCCAAGTCAGATACGATTTCATTTACCAAAGCTTTCTCTGCCTCGTTCATAACATACTCTTTACTTGCTGCCTCCTCGGTAGTTACAACTTCACTTTCAGCAGCTGTGGTGTCCATAATCGGAGATGTGGATAACAGCATCACTGACATAGCTACAACGATGGACTTCTTAACAATTCCGTTTCCTAAGTTTCTCTTCATGTTACTTACTCCCTTTAAATTTTTGATTAATTATTACTCTCAATACGCTTCACATAAAACTATCCTAAATATACATATTATGTTATATACAATTTCTGCCAAAAAATCAATAGATATTTTTCAATTTAGCAAGATAATGCAAAAGAAAATTGGCATAACCTGTACAAATACGGCAATACATACAAAAAGGAATATAGTACCATTGTATAAATATGTCAACAAGTCATAATTTATAAAGTTTCTACAATTATAGAATCACTTTTTGGAATAAATGACTGTTTACAATTATGTGAACACAATGGTATACTAATCGGGATTGGGAGATAATCCCAGTTGAGAGATATATTGAGAGTTATGATGAAGAGTTAAGGGTGATAGCTAAGTGTAGCAGATGAAAAAGGGGCATTTGTTACAGGGATAGAGTTTCTACTCTATTGTTAATTTTTTTGCGAAGGATTTCTGATTTTATTTTACAAAGGACGATATGACAGACTAAGGGGAATTGTATAAGATTCGGCAGCCATTTCATCAGTTCGAACTGCATTTATTATGTGGGTTCGTTTATGAAGTGGCTTTTTTTATGCATAAGCGTCATAGTCATATATGTATAAAAGAGCCCGAATCATTATTCGGACTCCGATGCTGTAGAATGAAGCGTAATTGAAACAACTTCTCTTGGATTATTGAAGCGGGGAATGGCGGCATCGCCCAGACCACTGCTAGATATCATGGTAGAGTATCCGACGGTAAAGTTTCCGCTGTCGTATTTCGGAAAGAGCTCTCCCTGATTGGTGATGACTCCGCCGATGAACGGCAGCTTAATCAGTCCGCCGTGTGTGTGACCGGTCAGAACCAGATCGTAATTATAAGGAGCAATACCGTCAAACTTGTCCGTTCCGTGGTAGAGCAGGATATTGAAGTGTGAATACTTCGAATAAGTGATATCATTGCGAAGCTTCATCATGGTATTGCGGAAGTCAAGTCCGGTCAGGATGATGCAGCCAAAGTCCCGCACCAACAGGATGGATCTGTCATTCATATCGACCACGCCGTACTTCCTGTGTAATGCCTTAGCTTCCTCTAACGGAGCACCGTCATCATATTCATGGTTACCGTTTACATAGTAGATGGGGGCGATATCGTGGATGCCCTCCAGCAGATAAGCATAATTATCAATGGTGTGCTCATCGTCGATGGAATCACCGGTGAAGACAATCATATCCGGATTGGTATCACGCACAGCCTGAATCAGCTCCTCTTCCTTCTCGCCGAAGTCTTTGCAGTGGAAGTCGGAGAGATGGGTGATACGGAAGCCGTCGAAGCTATGCGGTATCTTCGAACTGGTATAGGTATATTCTGTTACGATTAACGGGCTGTTGAGACCTCTGATAATATAGAACAGAAGACAAAAGAAAACAATAGATACAGTCAATATGATAATAACATATTTCCTACTTATCTGCTTGACTGGTTGAAAGAATTTCATAATATAACACCTCTATTAAATCAACAATAATACGGTTGATTATAACATACAAAATATACAAAATAAAAGTAGAGAAAGGGAAAAAGAATATGAAGTATGAGAATGAATTGGAAATTGACTTAGGAAGATGCGTACGAGCACTTCTGAAAAAGTGGTGGTTTATGGCAGTTATGGCTGTGCTCTTTGGCATCGCAGGACTGGCACTTACCATGGAGAAGAAGGAAGATATCTATGAGGCGAAGTCAAGTGTTTACGGTATGTCGGCAGAGTCCTACAGCTATACGCAGGTGGGTGTCAGCGCGATGAATGACTATGCAGATATTGCAACCTCCATGAAGGTGTGCGAACGAGCTGCGTTGTTAATGGGATCTGCTGATGTTACGGGAGCAGATATCAAAGAAGCAACTACAGTTTCAACAGGAAAAGAAGCTGCCACATCTTCAGCTCTTGCGAATGTGGATTCTACCATTTTAACAATTATTTGCGAATCAAGTAATCCGGTAGAGGCGATGGAGATGTCACAGGCGGTAGCGGAAGCGTTTGTAATGGAGATGGAAACGATTCTCGGAAAGGATATCGTTCGTATGCTGGATAGACCATATGATTATGAGATTTCCTTTGATGCAACACAGAATCAAGGGAAAATACGAATTATTGCGTTTTTATTTGGCGGTGTATTTGCGGCGATGATTATTGTATTAGGTGAAATCTTTGATTCCAAGGCTAGAACCATCAGAGAATGTACCTTAGGTGAAGAACTTCCTGTTATCGGCGTGATTCCGATGACTAAGGGTTAAGGAGGAGCAAGATGAAGTTAGATATCTATAAGAATACAGACTATAAGTTAAACGATGCCTTTGATCAGACTGTGATGAATATTCATATACAGAGAGAGAAGAAGGGCTATAAGACCTTTACCATCTGTGGCTGTGAACCGGGAGACGGTTCCACAACCGTAGCAATCAATATAGCAGCAGGTCTTGCGGCCTCCGGCTGGAACACGGTATTGGTTGACGGAGATATGCGTAAGAAGAATATGTTCAAGCGTTTGAATGAGGAAACGACCATGGGGCTTTCCAATTATCTGAATGAGCAGGTATCCATGGACGAAGTAATATATGAAACGACAACAGAGCAGCTTTCCTATATTCCATGCGGTGACTTAACCAATAATCCGGTTCGTCTTCTTTGCTCTATGAAGATGGAAGAAACGTTAAAGAAGCTGGAGGAAAGATTTGACTTTATTATCTTCGATATGCCGGCAATGAATGCGGCGATGGACGCGAATGTGATGGCTGTAAAGTCTGATGCGAGCATACTGGTGGTTGCCTCCGGTGAGACCTCTAAGAAGGGCTTGTCATTGGCGGTAAAGACCTTGCAGGAAGAGGAAGCAAACCTGATTGGTGTAATCGTAAATAAGACAGAGATGGATGAGTATAAGAAATATCGTAAGAATTTCGATTACTTTAAGAAGGAACGTTATGCAGAAAATGCCAAGTCTGCAATCAAAAAGAATAAGAGAGCATAACATTTTGCAAAGGATGGATGAGAAGATGATGAAGATGATGAAAAAGATATGTCTTGGCCTGTTGGCTGTATGCAGTGCGTTAATGGTAACTGTGACGTCCTATGCTGCGGAACTTTCCAGTGCGGATTCGGCAGTAGTTGATATTGAAGCTTATGAGGTAACTGAGGGTGGATTGAATCCGGGCGGTCAGATCACTCTGAAGCTGAAGGTAAAGAATAACAGCGCAGTATCGGATGCAGCGAATACTGTTGTAACCTTTGAGTCTGCAGGTGGCGCATTGGCTCCTATTTACGGAGATGATAACCAGATTTATGTCGGAACAGTTCCTGCGGGAAAAACAGTTGATGTAGTGGTAGATGCTGTCGTGAATAAGCAGTTCAATCTGGATGCTGCACAGATGATTTGCTATTTTAGTTACGTCTCCGGTGCAGTTCCATTGAATAATACAGTGGCAATCAATATTCCTGCAAATGTATCCGGTAATCTGGTAGTGGAATCTGCATATGTGGCAGAAAATGCGACAGTGGGTGTAAATGCACTGGTAAATATCCGTTGTAAGAACGGCGGGGCAACAGCGATTACAGATGCGAAGCTGATAGCAACAGGAAATATTCAGGATGATATGACAGAGATTCAGCTGGATACAATCGGAGCCGGTAAGACTCTGACAGGAGACTATTATGTCATGTTTACTGAGAGGGGCAATCAGGGACTGAAGCTGGAGCTTCGGTATACAGATTCTAAGGGGAATGAGTGTATCGTAGACTGCGGCGAGTTCAGGGTAAAGGTTATTGAAAATTTGTCAGGAGCTGACTATGACGCTGTTATTGAGAAGGTTGAGGGTGTAAGCTCCAGGCTGATGCAGATAGTTCTGCTGGCAGCAGTTGTTATGATTGGTGCAGGCGTGACCATCGGATATCTGAGAAGACGCCATTAAGTAAGATATATAGGGTTGAGAAAAGAGAAGCGTTGAATTGAGAGAGAAAATGAGGGAGGAAGCTTTATGAAGATTGCAATGATTGGACACAAGAGAATACCTTCAAGAGAGGGTGGCATCGAGATTGTTGTTGAGAAGCTGGCTGAGAGAATGGTTGCCAAGGGACATGAAGTATATTGCTATAATCGCAAGGGACATCATGTATCCGGTGACAAGGAGAATGATCTGGAAGAGGTCAAGCTGTATAAGGGAATACATATTATAACGACTCCAACCTTCGAGAAGAAGAGTCTGAATGCATTTGTCTATTCCGTGCTGGCAACGTTGCATGCAGTATTTCAACGATATGATGTCATTCACTTTCATGCATCAGGCTCATGTGCGATGATTCCGTTGGCGAAGCTGTTTGGTAAGCATACCGTGGCTACGATACATGGCTTGGACAGTCAGAGAGCAAAGTGGGGCGGTTTCGCTTCCAAGTATCTGCAGTTTGGTGAGAAGATGGCTGCAAAGTATGCGGACGAGCTTATTGTGTTATCGGAGGGCAATCGTAAGTACTTCAAGGACCTCTATAATAGAAATGCAACCCTGATTCCAAACGGAGTTGATCCTCAGGAAATCAGGGAGGCAAAGCTGATTCTGGAAAGATACGGATTGCAGAGAAAGAGCTACATCCTCTTTCTGGCAAGGATCGTTCCGGAGAAGGGGCTTCATTATCTGATAGAGGCATTCAGAGATATCGAAACCGATAAGAAGCTCTGTATTGTCGGAGGAACTTCGCATTCCGACGAATATGTGGAGCAGGTAGTCAAGATGGCAGAGGATGATGACAGAATCATGTTTCTTGGCTTCCAACAGGGCGAGGCATTGGAAGAACTGTTCAGTAATGCATATCTCTATGTGCTCCCGAGTGATGTTGAGGGTATGCCAATTTCTCTTCTGGAAGCGATGAGCTACGGAAACTGCTGTGTTGTCAGTGATATCGTAGAAAATGCGTCTGTTGTAGAGGATAAAGGAGTAACCTTCAAAAAGGGTAGTGTGGAAAGTCTGAAGAAAGAATTAAAGAATCTTCTTGAGGACGAGAGAATTGTACATATGCTGAAGAAGGAAGCAAGACCATTTATTACTGCAAAGTATAACTGGGATGAGATTGTGGATAAGACGATTCAGTTGTATGAGAAACCGATACCGGAAAAGAAGAAAGAAAAACAGACAACTGATAAACAGGGAGAAGATAAGAGTTATGAACATATTGCTAGTTAATAAGTTCCTATATCCAAATGGAGGGTCAGAAACCTATATTTTTAAGTTGGGAGAGTATTTGGTTTCACAAGGACATCAGGTTCAATATTTTGGTATGGAACATGAGGGCAGATGCGTTGGAAATCGTGTGGAAGCATATACGTCAGACATGGATTTTCACGGTGGAAGTAAGTTGAGTAAGTTGATGTATCCTATCAAAACAATCTATTCATTGGAAGCTAGAAAAAAGATACGTTTAGTACTCAATGATTTCAAACCGGATGTTGTGCATTTGAATAATTTTAATTATCAATTAACCCCGTCCATTATTTTTGAAGTGAAAAAATACGAGAAGGATACAAGTAGAAAAGTTAAAATTGTGTTCACGGCACATGATTATCAACTGGTGTGTCCCAATCATATGATGAATAACCCTAATACACATGAAAATTGTGAGAAATGTGCGACAGGAAAATTCCTGAATTGTACAAAAGGAAAATGTATTCATGGTTCAACAGCCAAAAGTGCAATAGGAACTATGGAGGCTACTTACTGGAAAATACGAAAAACCTACAAGTATATTGATACGATTATATGTTGTAGCGAATTCCTAAAAACAAAGATGGATATGAATCCGTTGTTTCAATCTAAGACAGTAGCTATGCATAACTTCATTGAAAAACCGGAGAGAAAAGTCACTAAAAAGAAAGATTATGTTCTATACTTTGGCAGATTTTCAGAGGAAAAGGGAATAGGAACGTTGATTCAGGTGTGTAAAGAACTGCCGGATGTTAATTTTATCTTTGCGGGGACAGGACCTTTGGAAGAACAGTTGGGAGGTATTGCTAATATTAAGAATGTTGGTTTCCAAACAGGTGAGGCATTAGAAACGTTAATTCGTGAAGCAAGATTTAGTATTTATCCTTCTGAGTGGTACGAGAATTGTCCTTTTTCTGTTATGGAGTCACAGATGTATGTAACACCGGTAATTGGTGCTAAAATCGGTGGAATTCCGGAATTGATTGAAGAGAATATCACAGGACTCCTCTTTGAAAGTGGAAATAAGGAGGAACTGAAAGAGAAAATCAATTTATTGTGGAATAATCAAGAGCTTGCCAAGCAGTACTGTGATAACTGTAATGATATTCAATACGATTCTGTGCAAGAATATGTATCAAAACTTATAAATTACTATAAATAATGAAAGTGAAACGAGGAACAAATAATGAAAAAACTAAACGGTACAGTCATTGTAACTTATAGATGTAATGCAAGATGCAATATGTGTAATAGATATAAGTGCCCTTCCAAACCAGAAGAAGAGATTTCTTTGGAAACTATTAAGAAGCTTCCACAGATGTATTTTACAAATATTACTGGCGGAGAACCTTTTATTCGTACTGATTTGAAGGATATTGTAAGGGAATTATATAAGAAGAGTGATAGAATTGTAATATCTACTAATGGCTTCTTTACAGATAGAATTGTAGATTTATGTAAAGAATTTCCAAACATTGGTATTCGTATTTCGATTGAAGGATTAGAAGAAACAAATAATAAGATTAGAGGATTAGATGACGGATTTAATCGTGGTTATACTACATTAAAGAAGTTAGTTGAAATGGGCATGAAAGATGTCGGATTCGGTATGACAGTTCAAGATGCCAATGCTAAGGACTTGGTAGCTTTATATAAGTTATCTGATGAAATGAATATGGAATTTGCAACGGCTTCCTTACATAATTCTTTCTATTTTGTAGAAGCAAAGAATATCATTAAAGATCGACTGATGGTTGCACAGGAATTTGAAAATCTAGTTAATGAGTTATTAAAATCTAATTCGCCAAAGAAATGGTTTAGAGCGTATTTTAATCATGGATTAATCAACTATATCTTTGGTCAGAAGAGATTACTTCCGTGTGATATGGCGTTTGATACCTTCTTTATTGATCCGTATGGTGATGTTATGCCGTGTAATGGTACAAAGAATAAGGAAGTTATGGGTAACTTAAATGATGCAACTACTTGGGAGGAACTTTGGGAATCTGAGCAAGCTGAAAAGGTGAGAAGTACTGTAAGATGTTGCGATAGAGATTGCTGGATGATTGGTTCGGTATCACCGGCTATGAAAAAGTATATTTGGAAGCCGGCATTATGGGTTGTGAAACATAAGTTCATTAATTTCTATAAATCAAAGAAGTATTCTATGTTTGAGAATAAGATTGTCTGTGATTATAGGAATGGTAAGGTTACCAAGGAAGAACTTGACAAGTGTTCAACCTGTGATATGAATTGTGTTGTTAATGATGGACTTTCCGAGGCATCAAAGGAAGTATTAAAGACTATGTCTGGTGAAGAAATAGTAGATAGAGATATTGCAGCTCAGATGAATAAATAAATTTGGAGACAAAACAGATGATAGGTGTATGTATAAAATATTTTCATGAAAATTATGGAGGAACATTGCAAGCATTTGCAACAACCAAGATTTTAGAAGATAGGAATATTAATTATGAATTGATTAGATATATCAAGAAAGATGGGATGTGGAAAAAAATCAAATATATTCCTAGATTATTAAATGGCGTGTTACTTAATGATAAGTATGAGGCTGTAAAAAAGAAAATTGGAATGAAAAAACACCCAGATATTGCTAAGGAAGATGCCAAGAGAATGGCGGCATTTCATGAATTTCAAGGAAAATATTTTACACGCTTATCAGAAGAGTATATTGGCTATGATGCATTGAGTCAAGGAGCAAAGAAGTATTCGGCAGTAATTACTGGTAGTGATCAACTTTGGTCGCCAGCGGGGCTACCGACAAATTATTATAATCTTAAGTTTGTCCCCAATTCCATTCGTAAGATTTCATATGCATCGAGTTTTGGCGTAAAAAATATTCCGTTTTATCAGAAAAAAAGAACAATCGAGTTTTTAAACAGACTTGATTTTATAAGTATGCGCGAAAATAGAGGTAGTGAAATAGTCAATGAATTGACGGGTAAGGAAGTTCCTGTGGTATTGGATCCAGTATTTATGTTAAGTAAAGAGAGGTGGAATCAGGCAATACCAGATAAGAAATTGCTAGATGAACCGTATATTTTTGCATACTTTTTAGGAACCGATGCGGATCATAGAAAAGCAGTAAATGAGTTACAGAGGAAGACGGGATATAAGATTGTAGCGTTAAGGCATTTAGATCAATATGTAGACGAAGATGAAAACTTTGGTGATATAGCTCCATATGAGGTTGGACCAGAGGAATTTTTGAATTATCTGAGAGGAGCAGAATACGTATGTACAGATTCGTTCCATGGTTCTGTTTTTTCAATTATATATGAAAAGAAGTTTATGATATTTAATCGTTATGCTGAAGGGGCGAAACATTCTAAGAATTCCAGAATTGATACGTTGTGCGAGAATCTTGGGTTAAATAATAGACGATATACTCATCAATACGGAATAGACACCATCTTGAATGATATTAATTATTCAGAAGTGGAAAGAAATCTTGAGAAATTGAAAATAGCGGCTAATATGTATTTAGATGAAGCATTAAAAAATGTGTATTGATTAGATGTAATAGTTCGTTACATAATGTGTAATTTAATTTCACAGAGGTACGCTTAGTGTGTGTATGAAGAAAGGAGAAATATGAAAAAAGCATTGATTATAGCAGCAACAGGTGGATTCTTAAAAGGGTTTCTTGTTCATGATATGAAGATATTACAGGAAATGGGATATGAAGTTCATTGTGCAGCTAATGCAGATTCAGTGAAAACATTTGTTCCAAATGAGTTTTTTTCAAGTATTGGAGTAGTTTTTCATCAAATTGATTTTTCTTCTACCTCTCCATTTAGTAAAAGTACTATTAGAGCCTTTAGTCAAGTTAATAAATTGATGAAGGAACATCGCTTTGATTTTATTCATTGTCATACGCCGATTCCAGGTGCAATTGTTAGGATTGCAGCTATTCCGCATAGGTTAAAAAAATGCAAAGTAGTATATACAACACATGGATTGAATTTTCCTAAGGGAGCAAGTAAAAAGGATAAAATTATTTATGGTGGAATTGAATGGCTATGCTCATGGTTTAGTGATGCTATTATCACAATAAATAAGGAAGATTATTCTGCAATGAAAAAAATGGCATGTCATAATGTGTATTATATTAATGGTGTTGGTGTTGATACAGAAAGATACCATAATGTGAATATTAACAGATCGGAATATCGAGAAAAACTAGGATTTAATGAAAAAGATATAGTTGTACTTTCAGTAGGAGAACTATCAAAAAGAAAGAATCACAAAGTGATTGTAAGGGCGATAAAAGAGTTGAATGATTCCAAATATGTATATGCCATTTGCGGAAAACAAATGACAGGAATGGGAACGTATGATATGTTAAAGGAATTAAGTCAAGAATTGAATGTCCGAGTTGAGTTTTTAGGGTTTAGAAGTGATATCCCGGAGATATGTCATTGCGCGGATATTGCTGCAATTCCTTCTTTGAGAGAGGGATTGGGACTTGCTGGTATAGAAGCTTTGGCTTCCGGAGTTCCGGTGATTGGTAGTGATGTGCAAGGAATTAAAGATTATGTAATTGACGGGGAAACAGGTTATTTATGTCAGCCAACGAATTATATAGAATTTGCCGAAAAAATAAAAATATTAAGTAACCCAACTGTAAGAGAGTCTATGCGCGAACGGTGTGTTAGTAAGGCAGAAGAGTTTAATTTAAATATTTCACATAACCAGATGAAGAAGATATATAGAGAAGTGTTAAGTTGATAAAATTAAAGCATATAAGGTTATTAAATAAACAAAAAGTGAATATGTAATTCGTTAATGAATGATTGCTATGTGCATAAGGAAGTTGTGAAAAAGTGAAATTAGTTAGTGTGATTATTCCTGTATATAAGGTAGAAAAATACTTAGAGAAATGTGTAGACAGTGTTAGGTATCAAACATATGACAATCTCGAAATAATATTGGTAGATGATGGATCGCCAGATAGTTGTGGAGAGTTGTGTGAAAGATATAAGGCTCAAGATAATAGAATAAAAGTAATACATAAAGAAAATGCAGGATTAGGTTTAGCAAGAAACTCCGGATTGAAGGTTGCAACAGGCGAATATGTTATTTTTGTTGATTCTGATGATTGGCTTGAGGCAGATGCAGTTTTGTCAATGGTTGAACAGGCAGAAATGAATTCAGCTGATATGATTATTTGCGGGTTTAAAAAATATATAGATGAAAAACATGTTATTAATGTAAACAAAGTGCATGAGATAGAAATATATGAGGGATATGATTTAGTATTTGACAAGGTTCTTTGTCCAATAATTGGTGCAAAGGCTACTAAAGAAAAAAGTGATGAGAGAGAAATGTGCGTATGGACAAATCTGTATTCCATGGATATTATTCGTAGAAATGAGATAGAGTTTGTTTCGGAAAGGCAGTATTTAACAGAAGATTTTTTCTTTAATATTCAATATATGTTAAAG